>JAKALX010000447.1 GCA_021823905.1 Chloroflexota bacterium
TTGGCACCAGCGACCCCCGCTTCGCCATAGGTTTCTACACAAGTGTCTGTCGAGCATTTCAACGAGGTGGCGGGCGTCGCTGGTGAGCGCGAGTGGATAAAGAAACTGGCTGGTCCTGATTGAGGGTACGCGCCAGGCAGCAGCGCGAGGCGATGGCAGGACCCGCACCGGGGCATAATCGGGTAGCACAGGCGAGTGCCCGCTTCGCTGCGAACGCGGAGCCCGAGGAAGCCTAATCGTGCGGAGGCAAAGTGACCTCGAAGCCGCGCGAGGCGCTAACTGGTGTCGGCCGCGGTCGGGCCGAAGGCTTCCCAGCAGCGCGCAAAATTGGCGACGCACATCATGCCAATCCACATGCTCTTCATCCCGGGCTGCGGATCGTTTTTGCGTCGGACGTGGCCGCCCAGTTCGCCGACCATGAGCACCATTTCCCCCAGCGTGGGCTTGGCCCCGAGCGCCTCACGGCCTTTGAGCACGACCACGACCGACTTCCATTCGCTTTCGTCAAACACCACGTCGCAGGGCAACTCCGGGCAGTCGCGGCCCAGGCGCATGACGTAGAGCAGCCGCCACGCCACGATCAGATACAGCACGATGACCGGCTCGATCCGGAAGTCGAAGCGCTGCTGGATTTGCTCGACCTTGCAGCCGCTTTTGAGGACGCGGTGCAACAGCTCGATTTCCCAACGACAGAGATAAAGTTCGAGCAGCTCGGCCGCCTGTTCGAAGGTCGCGACCGGCAGGGTGGTGAGCAACACCCACACCAGCGCTTCCTCGCCCGCGGGCGGATTGAGTTCGCGCGCTTCGACGACCCACAGTTCCACCGCCGGCAGCGCTCCGCCCGCCGCGGCGCTGCGGTAGGGCGGCTTCAGGCGTATCCGCAAGGCCTTTACTTCCTGCTCGACCGTGCGGGCCGAGCGCTGGACGGGCGGCTGGCGGCTGCCTTTGACTTTCTTGTTGCGCTGCACCGCCTCGGGCACGTGGAACTTCACGGTGCCGAGCACCGGGGCGGCGGCGAGCCGGGAGAGGATTTTATCGGGCTGGCCGGCGGCCGGTTCGCCGGTCGTGGCGGTCGCCTCGCCCAGCGACTCGAAGGGCGCCAGACAGCGGTCGACCTTGCTGCGGATGAGCAAGTGGGCCACCGGCAGGCCCCGCGCGAGGCGCTGCTCGTACTCGACGAACAGTTCGTAGATGTCACTTTCGCGATCGGCCACGCAGAGCACTTCGCATTCCGGCACCAGGCCCGCCAGCGCGCACGCTTCGCGGTAGCCTTCGAGCCAGCGGAAGCTTTCCTTTTGCTCGATGGGACGCTGCTTGCACTCGGCGGACTTGCCGTGTTCGGCGTCATCGCGGGCGAAGATGAAGGTGTACCACAGGCCCAGCGGCACGCGCTCGGGGGTCACGACCAGCAGGTTATGGGCGAAGAAGCCGCGCCGGTTGGGGCTGGAGAGCGGGCCGCTGCCCTGGAGCTTCTGGTGCGTGGTGTAGTCGCACTCGGTGGTGTCCTGCACCAGCAGGACCCGGCGGTGCCCGCCCTGGCGGATGCGCTCGAGGGTGGCCGCGCGGTGCGGAGCGAGGATTTTGTCCGGGGCGGCCTTCGGGTTGTCGAAGAAACGGCTGGCGGCCTCGATTTCCGCGCGGCCCCGGCAGGCGGCGCTGAAGCTGCGCTGGGGCTGATCCCACTTGCGGGCCAGCAACCGGCGCGCACGCTCGTTCAGCCGCTCGTCGCCGAGCCGCAGGGCGCCAAACTCCTCGCCGATCCACTCGCTCATGCGGCGGGCGCACCGGCGAGGGCGGCGCGGAAGTCACGAACCAGCGGATACACCCAGACGCTCTTCACCGGCTGCGCCGGCGTGTGGCGGCGGCTGTTGCGGCCGCGGCCCCGCGTGTGGCCCAGGCACTGCCAGTTGGCCGCACGGTAAACTCCGCCGGTGAAGCGATCGCTCTGCACGAAGCTCTCGAGCAGCACCGGAGCGTAGCCGTAGCGCGCCCGGAAATCGGCCCCGACGCGCCGGGCGGCCAGCCCGAGCACCTTCGAACCGAGGTTCGCGCAGCGCAGCCACGGCAGGATCAAGAAACGGGTGTGATTGACGATCCGGTGCAGGCGGCAGCGACGTTGCGCCTGGTCCCAGCCAATCCAGGCATCGCGGGCGCGCACCTTCCAGGCCGCCGCTCCGAAACCCATCGCGCCCAGCACCCCTTGCTCCGAGACGATGAGGTAGCGCACTTGCGCCCCGGCGGTCGCGCTGTAACCAAGATAATGGTACTGTTGCAACAACCCCCGATACCGCCGCGCCTCCTCGGCGCTTCCGACCGGCTCCAGCCGCAGCCCGCCCAACTGCTCCACGCGGCATGACAACCATGGCGGTGCCGGCGTCTCGGCTGGCACGCTACCCAGGCGCCGATTCTCGTTGTTGCCTCGGCTGCGGGGCGGGGGCAGCGCGATGAGCCCGAGCCGGTGCAGCCGCAGCAACGCCACCCGCGCGCTCATCCGCGCCTCGGCTCCGCCGGGCGTGCGCCACGACAGCGCCCGGCAGACCCGCCGCGCCACCTCCGCGCGGTTCGCCGGCTGGGCCAGGCGCACCTGCTTGCGGACGAGGTCGAGCTGCTCGGGGCCAAAGGGTCGCCCGAGCAATCGCGCCGGAATCGGCGCGGCACTCTGCAGTGCTTTCTCCATTGCCCCTCACGTTTGGACCACGCCCCTGAACGTGTCCAGTACAAAATGAAGGGAACTTGTGTAGAAACCTATGGCGGGACGCCCGTGCCACTCAGGCTCGCGGACTGTCTGGCGCGAATTTTGTCTATGCCGCGGCGGGCATCGCGCGTAGCATGGCGAACACCCCTCCTGCGATGACCCTCAAGCAACTCCTGGTCTCACTCTGCGTCGCGACGGTGGCGACGTGGGGATTCTCCGCCGAAACGCCGACCGCCCGTTTTTCCGTCGACGGCGGCAAACCCGGGGCGGTGATCAACCGCAATCTGCACGGCCAGTTTGCCGAACATCTCGGTCACTGCATTTACGAGGGCATCTGGGTCGGCGAAAACTCGCCCATTCCCAATACGCGCGGTTATCGCAACGACGTCGTCGCCGCGTTGAAAAAACTCCAGGTGCCCGTGCTCCGCTGGCCGGGCGGCTGCTTCGCCGACGAATACCACTGGAAGGACGGGATCGGGCCGCGCGAATCACGCCCGGCGATGATCAACACCCACTGGGGTGGGGTCGTGGAGAACAATCATTTCGGAACGCACGAGTTCCTCGACTTCTGCGAGATGATGGGAATCGAGCCCTACATCTGCGTCAATGTCGGCAGCGGCAGCGTGCGCGAAGCGATGGAGTGGGTCGAATACATGACCTCGGACGCAAAGTCGCCCATGGCTGACCT
>JAKALX010000448.1 GCA_021823905.1 Chloroflexota bacterium
GCCCTGCGCAGCCTGGCGAACTCTTCGTCCTGGAGCGCCATCTCGTCGAACTTTTCGAGTTCCGCAAGGGTGTCGAACTCCGCCACGATGGAGACCCCGTTCGTCGTGCCCGTAATTGCCGACCAGACGCTCGTGACCGCGCTGATCCCGCGCTGCTTCTGGTATTCCAGCGCCTGCGAAATCGACATCACGAACTCGCGGTGGCGGCCGGGCTGGACTTCGCCGCTCAGGGTGCGCATGTAGCGCTTGGGAGCCGTGGCGTCCTCGCTCGAAATCATCCCTTCGGAGTGATACGAGAGCCGCTGAATCGTCACCACGGACGCTTCGTAGACCATCTGCGAGCGCACCGCCCGGCGGACGTTCGCGAAACTTGCATCGGTGCTCGCCAGCTCGGTGAACTTCTCCAGCTCATCCAGGGTGTCGAAGTCGCTGGCGATCATGACGCCGTTCGTCTGGCCGGTCATCGCTCCCCAGACCGTGATGCGAGCGCGGAGACCGCGCTCCTCCTGGTGCTCGCTCGATTCGCGCATGGCCGCAAGAAAGTCGCGCGTCTTCCCCTGCGCGATGATGCCGGTGAGGATACGACGGTACATGAGGGCTCCAGCGCCGGTCCCGGCTCGAACCGGGCGGTCGCTGGCTAGTCTAGCAAGCGCGGGCGGTTGCGGCATTGGTGAATGCCGAGCGCCCGCGAGCTTGACGGCCGTTTGGCGCCGCGCTCGCTATGCTGTCGGCAATGGTCAGCCTCAAGCCGCCGCCCGCGGCGGCCGTCATCACCTACCGCCCGTGGCGGCCCCTGTCGTGGCTGCTCGTCGTCGTCGCCGCGGCTGCCGTTGGTTTGCCCCTTGGCGGCCTCGTCAACGTCCTCTGGCCACGCGGCGACCTCGCGCCCTACGAATACCACCTCTGGCGCTGGGAAGCCGACAACCTGGTCGAGAACCTCTTCGCCCGCGCCGGTATCGGTCCGAACCCCGGCGACGCCGCCGGGCAGGCTGAGCTCCGAACCTACATGAGCCTGACAAGTGAGGTTCGCGCGCAGACCGCCTCAGCGAATCCCGATCTCGCTCGTATCGACCAGCTCAACGCCGAACGAGCGAAGCACGAGCACAGCGTCGAGCGCCTCATCGAGCGCTACATCGACGAGGCCGTGACCGCCGAGGGGCTGCAGCACCACCTTCCCCTCTTCGATAGCGTCTGGTTCACCTGGCCGCCGGTCGACTTCAAGCTCACCAGCCCACCCGGCGTCCTCGTGCGTTCGCCTCGTGATCGGATTCAGCGGCTCGGGGACACGCTGATCAAGAGCGGCCTCAGCCTCCGCGACGTCGAGAGGATCGAAGCTGACACGACGAACGCCAACACGGTCTCGCTCCTCGTTCCGATTGGCGGACTCGCAGCCTACCCGGCGATCGTCCGCGACGACCGCGACTACGACTCGCTGATCGAAACCGCCTCGCACGAGTGGACGCACCACTACCTCGCGTTCTTCCCCCTCGGCGAACAGTGGGGCAAAGGCGGCGACGCCGAGACCCTCAATGAGACCACGGCGAACATCGCCGGCCGCGAGATCGCGAACATCATCCGCAAGAACCATCCGATCACCTTCCCGCCCGGCCAGGATGGCAGCGCTCCCGAGCAGGCCCCACCGACCGTCGACTTCAACAAGGAGATGCATGACCTCCGGCTCCAGGTTGACGCCCTCCTGAAACAGGGCAAGGTGAGCGACGCCGAACAGGCGATGGAAGACAAGCGCCAGTTTCTTGCCCAGCACGGCATCGTCATCCGCAAGCTGAACCTGGCGTACTTCGCCTTCTATGGCACGTATGGCGACACCGCCGCCTCCTCGAACCCGGTCGGGCCGAAGATCGAGCACGTCTGGGAGCTGACGAAGGACGTCGGCGCGTTCCTGAGGGTGATGCGGGACGTCAGGTCGGCCGGAGACGTGGACAAGGCCATCGCCCGGCTGGAGGCCGCTCATGCCGCGCGCTGACGGAGGTCACGACTGATGGAAGTCTCGTTCTATGCAACGCTGCGCGAGATCGTCGGCGCGAAGCACGTTCATTTCGACCTGCCGGCCGGATCGACGGTCCACGACCTCCTCGACCAGGCCGGCGAGCGCTATCCCCGGCTCAAGGCGCTGATCTGGCAGCCGGACGGACGGCTCAGCGACTACATCAAGGTGTTCGTCGATGGCCGCGAGTCGCGCCACCTCCAGGGGCTCGAGACCCCGCTCCCGGCGGACGCGACAGTGGATATCTTTCCGCCGGCCGCCGGCGGGTGACCCGGCTCGAAGTCCGGCTCCTGCCGGCGCGGCAGCTCATCGGTTACCTGCAAGCCGAATACGGCGTGACCAACGATGCCGGCGGCATCGTCACCGGCGAAGGCTGGAGCGCGCGGTTCGTCGACGGCGAGCCCGTCGTGATGAAGACGGGAACGAAGGTGCCGGTCCTCTTTGTCGAAGTCGAAGGCGAACGCGAGGCCGAGGTCGCCGCATTCCTCGCACGAATGACGATGCGCGGCGGAGGGTGATTCCTCGCGCCGCGCCTCGGGGCTGTTTCCGTACCGTCCTGCTGCCTACAGGATCTGCAGCTCCTTCAACTTCGACTCTGGCACCACGCCGTTCTTCCAGCCGCGCAGCTCGTAGTACTCGATCAGCATCGGTTCGAGCTCGCAAACCTGGCCCATCGAACCCTTCGAGTTTGACGGCTCTTCCGTGAAGCGCTTCGGCAGGTAGTCGGAGCCTTCGCCCCAGCCGGCCAGGTTGTTGTAGTAGCGCTCCAGGTTGTAGATGCGCTCGCCGGTCAGCAGCACGTCGGTCATGTCGAACTTGTCGAGCCCGACCATCACGCGGTACTGCTCGGCGTACTCCTCGGCGCCTTCGGAGAAGGCGCTGAACTTGCAGAGGTCCAGGCTGTCCGAGAATGCGTGGATGTCCTGGAGGAGCTTGAGGAGCTGGCCTTTTCCGGCCCACGCCAGCGGATCGGTCTTGAGGCCGATGACGCCCAGCTCGCTGGCCGGGCTATAACCGCGCAGGTGGCAGGCGCCGCGGTTCGAGGTCGCGTAGCCGAGGCCCATGCCCTTGAGGCCGCGCGGGTCGTAGGCCGGCGTGGCCTGGCCCTTTACCGTCATCGCCAGCTCGGGATGACCGATCGACTTGGTGAAGGCGTCGATGCCGTCCGACAGCTTCGCGCCGGGACCTTCGCGGAAAGCGACCTGCCGCATCGACTCGATCATGGCCTGCTGGTCGCCCCAGACCAGGCCTTCGCGCGCCGGGATGTACTCCCGCTGCGTCGCTTCCATCACGGCCGAGAGCGCCTGGCCGATTTCGATGGCGTCGAAGCCCCAGTCGTTGGCCCGATCGATCATGAACGCGACGG
>JAKALX010000449.1 GCA_021823905.1 Chloroflexota bacterium
GTCGGTGTCCTCGGGCCGCCCGGCGCTGACGCGGATGTAGTTCGCCAGGTCCGGGCGGTCATAGTAGCGGACGAGCACGCCGCGCCGCCGCAGCGACGCAACCACGTCCTTCGCGCTCCTGCCCTCGACCGCGAACAGGACGAAGTTCGCGTCGCTCGGGAACGGGTGCAGCCAGCTGCGCTCGGCCACCAGCCGTGACATTCGCTCGCGCTCGCCGGCGATGCAGCGGACGGTTTCGAAGATTGACCCCTGGTGCTCGATCGCTACCCGCGCCGCGATGTCGGCGGCGACGCTCACGTTATAGGGCTGCTTGATCGCCATCAGGTGCCCGGCCAGTTCCGGACTCGACACCGAGTAGCCCACGCGCAACCCGGCGAGCCCGGCCCACTTGCTGAACGTGCGCAGGACGACGAGGTTCGGGTGCCCGGCAATCATCGGGACGACGCTCGTGCCGCCGAACTCCACGTACGCTTCGTCGACCACAACGAGCGCGTCCAACGCGCAGAGCGCTTCGGCCTCGTCCGGCGTCAGCGAGTTTCCGGTCGGGTTGTTCGGCGAGGTTACGAAGACGAGCCCGGCTCCCGCCGCGACCGCGGCCCGGATGGCCGGCAGATCGACCTCCCAGCGCCGCCCGCGGGGCACCTCGATCGGCCGCACGCGGCTGATCTTCGCCAGGAAGCTGTACATGCCGAATGTCGGCGTGAGAATCGCCGCCGCCGCCGGGAGCGACGCCCGGATGATGACGTCGATGAGGTCGTCGGCGCCGGACCCGCAGACGATCTGCTCGGGCTCAGCGCCCACGTACCCCGCGATCGCCGCCCGCAACGCTGCCTGGCCCGGATCGGGGTAGATGTGGAAGTCTGTCCGCGCAATCGCCTCGTAGACCTCGCGCGGCGCGCCGTACAGGTTTTCGTTGGCGTCAAGCTTCACCAGCCGGCCGGCCGGTACGCCGATCTCCGCCGCGAGCACGTCGAGCGGCTTCACGGGAACGTACTCCTCGAGTTCGTCGAGGTCGGGACGCAGGTAGCGGCGAATGCTCATGGCCGGCTCAGCGGCCCTGGATGCGCCGCTCGACAGCGTGCGCATGGCCGGTAAGGCCCTCGGCCCGTGCAAGCACGCTCGCATAGCGGGCGAGCTCCTCAGTCAGCTCCTCGGGGATGTTCACGATGCTGGTGATCTTGAGGAAGTCGTTCACGCTCAGCGGCGAGCTCCAGCGCGCGCTCCCGCCGGTGGGCATCGTGTGGCTGGGACCGGCGGTGTAGTCGCCGATCGCTTCGGGCGACGCTTCCCCAAGAAAGAGGCCGCCCGCGTTGCGCACCTTGCCGGCGTAGGCCATCGGCTGTTCCACGAGCAGGCAGAGGTGCTCCGGCGCGTATTCGTTGGCCAGCGCGATCGCATGGTCGATGTCGTTCACGAGGATGCAGCCTCCCCGGTTGTCGAGCGACAGGCGTGCGATCTTCGCCCGTTCAAGCTGCTTCAACTGGCGGTCGATGGCCGCCGAGACCTCGTCGGCCAGGTAGTGCGAGGGCGTCAGGAGAATCGGGCTGGCGAGCGCGTCGTGCTCGGCCTGCGCGAGCATGTCGGCCGCCACCAGCTCCGGGTCGGCGCTTTCGTCGGCAATGACATCGTTTCCGTCGGGCCGTAGATCGCGTCGATTCCCACGTCGCCGTAGACGTGCTTCTTCGCCAGCGTCACGAACAGCCCGCCCGGCCCGACAATCTTGTCGACCCGCGGGAACGTGTCAGTGCCGTAGGCGAAGGCAGCAACGCCCTGGGCGCCGCCCCCGCGGAAGACGCCGTCGGCGCCGGCCACGTCGGCCGCCACCAGCTTCACGGGCGGGATGCTGCCGTCCGGCAGCACGGGACTGGTGACATAGACCTCTTCGACGCCGGCCACGCGCGCCGGGATGGCGCACATCAGCACCGTGCTCGGGAGCGGCGCGCGCGTGCCTGGCGCGTAGACGCCCGCCCGCTGGATCGCCCGCGTCATCTGGCCGAGGCCGTTCTGGTTGAAGTCGATGCGGGCGCCCCGCATCTGCTGCTCGTGGTACGTCCGGATGCGGCCGGCCGCGAACTTCAGGGCCTCGACGATGTCCCGATCGACCTGCTCGTACGCGGCCTGGATTTCCGCGTTCGTCACACGCAGCTCTTCGATTCCAGACCCGTCGAACAACGAGTTGTAGTAGCGCACGCCGTTGTCGCCGTCTTCGCGCACGTCGCGAACAACGCGGCGGACCACCTCTTCCGGCGCGAGCTCCTGGCCAAAGGCGCGGAAGATCTGCTCTCGCATCTCCATCGGGAGCTCGTCGTTCGAAAGCGGCTTGCGGGAGAGGAGCGTCCGCCGGCCTTCTTCGGCGTTCCTGATTATCCGCATCCGAGGTACCTCTCTACCGCAACGCGCGCGGCCGACGTCGAACGTTCCACGAACCCGCCGATCTCGGCACTGGTGACATAGGCGATTGTCTCATCCAGCAGGCCGGGGAGCGAGTCGAGGAAGCCGCCGAGCGACTCGCCTTCTTCCAGTCCAGCGTAGCGCAGGTGGTTCGAGATCATGCTCCGCATCCGCTCCCAGTCCATGTTGCGCTGCGAAACGTCGAGCGCCACCTTGCGCCAGCGATCGAGCGTTTCGTGGTCGACAAACCCGCAATCGATCCCTTCGACGGTGCAGCTCAGCGCCTCGGCCATCGCGTGCTTCAGCGCCGGCTCGTCGCCGTACTCGCGGTCAAGGTCGAATTGCAGGAGCCGGTCCATCACATTCGCCCGGATGGCGCCGCCGAGGGCCTCATGCTTGGCGAAGTAGGGGCGGTAGACGCTGGTGATGTACTGCTCGTCCATCACGAGGTGGCTGACATAGCCGGCGACGAACGCCCGCGTCTCTGGATTCAGGTTCTCGGGCTCCGCGAGCCGGCCGTACTCGCCCAGGAAGTTGCCGACCGAGTCCTGGTGGTCGGACCCGTTCAGGTCGAAGAAATGGGTGCTGTAGCGGTCCTGGCGCGTGAGCACGCGGATGTCCGGCGTTGTCGCGCCCAGGAGATACGGCCCGGGGGCCGCCGACAGGTCGGCGCGATCCAGCCCCAGCGCGATCTGGTGAGCCAGGACCATGTGAAGCGTGATTGGCGGCATTCAGGCAGTCGTGACGGTGGCAGCAGCCTTCCGAAACCGTTCGAGCAGATCAGCGAGGAGCGCCGTCTGCGTGGTCGCGGGGTCACTTCGAACGATAACGCAGTTCGTCGACTCCATGAATGGGTCGAGCATCTTCAGGTTGTTGGCGCGGATGCTCGCGCCCGTCTCCGAACCTTCGATGAGGATGTCCGCGTCCTCGGGCACGAACCCCTCGCTCGCCCCCGCGATCGGGATGATCGTCGTGAACG
>JAKALX010000450.1 GCA_021823905.1 Chloroflexota bacterium
CCGTTTGGCATAGGACCGGCATGACCGTGACCCCTAAGATCTGCAACTGTCAGCAATGCAGCACCTTCTTCGGGCCGCAGTTCTCCTTGGATTACTACTCGGCGGCGTGCTCTACGCGCACGCGCTCTCGGGCGTCGTGACCGTCGATTCGCTGGGGCTGACGCACGACAACAACGCTGCGGCCTGGGCGCAACGGCCGGTCAGCAACCAGGATGCCCAGGTCTGCGCCGACTGTCATAAGGAAACGGCCGACTGGAAGGCGAGCATCCACGTCAGCGTAACGTGCGAGGACTGCCACGGCTCGACGAAGGATCACCTGCTCACGGCGAAGAACAGCCAGGCAACGGGCCTGCCGCTGACGGACGCCCGCGACCTCTGCCTGATGTGCCATGCGAAGACGCCGGGCCGCCCGAGCTCGTTCCCGCAGGTCAATCCGGCGGCCCATCCTGAGCAGATCGCCGGTTTCAGGCCCTCTTGCGCCACGTGCCACACGCCTCACAATCCCGGCATCCCGCTGACCATCCCGCACAACCTCGACGGGCGCTCCGCGTGTCTGAACTGTCATGCGAAAGACCAGTGGAAGCCCGTGCCAGCGGACCACGCGAAGCGCACCAACGAGCAATGTCTCACGTGCCATCAACCGAAAGGGGCGAAGTGAGCCGTGGATAGCTCTCGGAGGACCTTCCTCAAGCTTGGCTGCCACGCGGCCGTCGGCGGCCTCCTGATAACCACCACGAGGGGCTGGTTCACCAACGACGGTACGGGCACCGCCGAGGCCGCCTCCGACGACTCGTACGGCAATTACAACCCCCGAGCCCATGCCTGGGCGTTCGTCGTCGACACCACCAAGTGCATCGGCTGTGGACGCTGCGCGCGCGCGTGCAAGTCCGAGAACAACGTGCCTTACGAATCGTCGTGCAACCGCACCTGGATCGAGCGCTACCGGTTCACGGACGACGACGAGGTCTATGTCGATTCGCCAGCAGGCGGCATCAACGGGTTCGCCGCCGCGAGCATCGCCGAGGTCACGGACCGAGGCACAACGCCGGGACACCCGACCGGCGCCGGCGACCGGCCGAAAGACTCAAACGACGCCATGGGGGAGCAGGAGGAAATCGTCAAGGCGTTCTTCGTGCCCAAGCTCTGCAACCAGTGCGAGCGGCCCCCGTGCGTGCAGGTTTGTCCTGTCGGAGCGACCTACAAGACCGAGGACGGCGTTGTCCTCGTCAACCAGAAGAAGTGCATCGGCTGCCGCTACTGCATCCAGGCGTGCCCCTATGGCGCCCGGTACCTGGTTCCGGATGGCGATCGCAGTCCGACCGGACAGGTGCGCGTCGCCGACAAGTGCACCTGGTGCTACCACCGAATCACGAAGGGTCTCAAGCCAGCGTGCGTCGAGGCATGCCCCGTCGGCGCGCGGCAGTTCGGAGATCTCAACGAGCCGGACAACCCGATCACGCCGATCCTCCGGAGCCAGCGCATCGCCGTCCTCAAGCCGGACCTGGGTACCCGCCCGCGCGTGAAGTACGTCGGCCTCGACGAGGCGGTGGTCTAGCGATGCCTGGCTACGTGTTCCCGAACGAGACCGAGATCCAGTGGAGCCTCCTGATCGTGCTCTACCCGTACATCACGGGGCTGGTGGCCGGCGCGTTCGTCGTCTCGTCGCTGTACCACGTCTTCAACGTGAAGGCGCTCAAGCCCGTCGCGAGCATGTCGCTCATCGCGGCGCTTTCGTTCCTGCTCGTCGCCCCGATGGCGCTGCAGGCGCACCTCGGCCATCCCGAGCGCGCGTTCGAGATCTTCCTCACCCCCAACCGCACGTCGGCCATGGCGGGCTTCGGGTACATCTGGGCGTTCTACACGTTGCTGGTCGTCGCCGAAGTGTGGCTCGTTTTCCGGCCGGATATTGTCTACTACGCGGGTTCCAGCTCTGGACTCAAGAAGCGTCTTTACTGGCTCGCGGCGCTCGGTGTGCTGCGAGTCACGCCAAGGGGCCGGCACGCCGACGAACGGCTCATCAAGATCCTCGCCACCGCGGGCATACCCGCGGCGTGCGTGCTCCACGGGTACGTGGGATTCCTCTTCGGCGCCATCAAGGCGAACCCGTGGTGGTCCACGCCGCTCATGCCGGTCATCTTCCTGATGTCCGCCATCGTTTCCGGAATCGCGATGCTGGTCGTCATGTACGTTGCCGTTTCACTCCTGAGGGGCAAGCCGATCGACCACGAGTGCATCCGCTCACTCGCGCGCTGGCTCCTCGGGTTCCTGATCATCGACCTCGCCATGGAAGGCCTCGAGCTTCTCAACATGTTCTACGAGGCCGAAGACACCTGGCCGGTCATCTCCGGTCTCATCACTGAACGACTGCTGATCAGCTTCGTCGGCATCCAGGTGCTGCTCGGCGGGTTCGTGCCGCTCGCCACCCTGCTGGTTCTGGCAATACCCGGGCCGCTCCCGGGCAAGGGATGGCTCTACACATTTCGCGAAGTAACAGCCACGAGGCTTACCGTGGCCGCCGCGCTCCTGGTGCTGATTGGCGTCTTCGCCATGCGCTGGAACGTGGTGATCGGCGGCCAGATGGTCTCCAAGAGCCTCCGTGGGTATCTGAACTACGTGCCGCCACTCGGGGGGCGCGAGGGCGTGCTGGCCGTCCTCGTGTTCTTCTCGCTGCCGTTCTACATCTTCTACATACTCACCACCTTGATCCCGCCCTGGGACCGCCCGGCACTGGACGAGCTGGAGCACGAACCAGGGGAGCGTGGCCGTGCTCCCGATCTGGTGCCGGCCCCGGCGCCTGGACTCATCCGGCCGGTCGCGGCAGCCCCGCGGGAGTTGGAGTAGCCATGTCGCGCGTTGCCGTCTTCCGCATCGCGATGCTGGCGTGCGTCCTTGGGCTCATGGTCGCGTTCGCACCTCGCGGCGTGCTCGGCAAAGACAAAGACGTGTCCGGGACGCGCCACAACGTCTCAGCGCCGGGGGTCTCACCCTGCACGATGTGTCACATCCCGCAGGAGGAGAACGGGAAGGCGATCTGGGCCGGCAACGCGAACCAGTCCGGCCTCTACGCCGGCATGCGGCCACTCTGCTTCAGTTGCCACGACGGCACGGTAACGGCAGTCGGAGCTTACGTCTTCAACCCGTCCACGCCGACGCACCTGAGCAGCCCCGGCATCCGCGGACAGGATTGCGACCGCTGCCACGACCCCCACGACACGGGCTACGGCAAGTTTCTCAAGTTCGGCGGGGGCGCCAACATCTGCCAGTCGTGCCATGCCAGTGCCGGTCCGACGAACCATCCGATCAACGTCGACGCCATCGCGGCTGGAATCGTCCCGCTCGACCGCGACTTCGACCCGTACAGCGGC
>JAKALX010000451.1 GCA_021823905.1 Chloroflexota bacterium
CTCCTTGAGCATGAAGTGCGGGTACGTCCCCTTCAGCGCGCTGACCGGGTCGATTGGCACCTTCTTCACCGGGAGATCGAGGGCAGTGCCGTCTGTCGAGACATAACGCACGCTGCCGGCGTCGAGCCGCGCCAGTTGGCCGTCGGCCAGGAATGCCACGCGCTGGGTGTGCGGGAGGATGGCGGCAAGGTCGCTCGCGATGAGCATCTCGCCGTCGCCGTAGCCAATCACGACGCCCCCTGCGTTGCCGACGCGCGCCGCGACAATGACTCCGGGCTCCGAGCTGCTCATCGCGACAATCGCCTGCGACCCCTGGAGCCTGGCAGCGGTCTTCCGCAGTGCGTCGAAGAGTTCGTCGCCGGCGCTGACGCGATCCTCCATCAGGTGGGCGATTGTTTCGGTGTCGGTCTCGCTCTGGAACTCGTGCCCCGCCGTGCTGAGCTCGGCGCGAAGCTCGGCGTAGTTCTCGACGATGCCGTTGTGGATAACCACCACACCCCCGTCGCAGCTCAGGTGCGGGTGTGCGTTGGCGTCGCTGGGCTTGCCGTGGGTCGCCCAGCGGGTGTGCCCGATGCCCGTTGTCCCGGAAACGGCCTCGCCAGCGTCAAGCGCCAACTCCAGGTTCGCGATCTTGCCCTGGCGCTTGGCGATCGCCAGGGAGCCGTCTTCTGGTGAGAGGACGGCGATGCCGGCGGAGTCGTAGCCACGGTATTCGAGGTCGTGCAAGGCACGAAGAAGGATGGGCGCGGCCTGCCTGGGGCCTGCGTAACCGACGATGCCACACATACGGGTTCAACTGCTCCTTGGTTGGGCCGTCATCGCGGCGGCGGTCGGGAGCACGCTCCAGCGCTCTGCCCAAAGCGGGCTGGCCGGAGTGGGAATCGGAGAGAATCGGGACTGCGAATCCCGCGCACCTGAGCAGTGTTGTCAGCCGGTTACCCGTGCTGGTTTGCCTGCTTCCTGACGGCCGTGCCGGCCGGGGGGCCATCCGCCGAATGTTTCGATACTGCCCCCGCCTCGTCATCCGCCGGTGGGCGGACCTGGCGCTACGTGGTCGCTGCTCTCCGCGTGCTTGCGTTCGATCTCTGGTGCGGTCACCTCCTGCCGTGAACTTCCAACCAGTCTGCCCAACACTCGCGCGCGGCGTCAATCGGTGAAGGGACGAGCAAACCTAACTGTCGGCCCGCTGGATGCCCGCGAACCCGAGGAAGTCGTCCTCCCATTCGAGCACGGCCAGGATGAGCGGCGCCGTGATCTCCAGCGGCGCCCCCGAGATCCCGCGCATCCGGAACTCGTCTTCGAGAACCCGCGCGATCTCCGGCAGCTCCCGCGCCTGCACACTGAGCTCGCGTTCCGTTTCGAGGATGAGATCGACCAGCTCCCCCGCCATCTGGTAGCCGTCTTCCTGGAGCTGCTCCCAGATCCACTCAGCGCACTCGGTGAACAGCGCGCCTTCCAGCTTTCGCCCGGTTGTCATTCCGTCCGTGCCACCACCACTTCGAAGCTGCCACCCAGCATCGCCAACCGTTCGATTCCAGTGAAGCCCGCGCCGCTGAGAAGCTCGTGGACTTCGGTGCGCGTCGGGACGTGGCTGCCCCAGAGGATCTCGGAGTATTCGAAGTGGAGCCCCATCCGCGACTCCCTCGTTGCCGCTTCGGACAGCGTCTCGGGATACGTCTCGTCGAGCACCAGCAGGATCCCGCCCGGCCGCAGCGCCGCCCGAATCGCGGCGGCGACAGCCGGGCGTTCGTCGATCGGGATCTCGTGCAGCGACAGGAAGAGGAACGCGAGGTCGAACGAAGCGGCGTCGATGGCCGCCTCCGACATGTTCCCCAGGACAATGTTCACGCGGCCGGCAAGGCCGCGCGCTTCGGCGGTCGCCCGCCCTGCGTGGACCGCATGCTCGTCGAGGTCGTAGCCGGTGTAGCTGGCCATCGGGAACTCGGTGCAGAGCAGCATCCCCAGGTCGCCGTTCCCGCACCCTGCGTCGAGCACGCGGCAGCCATGGAGGAGCATCGCCAGGACCTCGGGCAGTTCCGGGAGGATTCCCTCGATGAACACGGCGTGCATCATCGCCGTTTGCCGGGCGACGTTCTCCGACAGCGCGGCGCCATGGCGGCCGGGCGGCCGTGGAACGCCGTCATGGAAGAAGTCAGCCAGCTCCAGGAAGTCTCGCGCCACGAAGCGGGCGTGGAAGGTCAGCGAAGGCTGCAGGTTGAACAGCGTCACTGGCTCGCAAACCATCAGCTCGAGCCCCGGCGCCATCGCCACGCGGCCCTCGCCCGCGTCGACGAGCAGCTCGTAATGCACGAGCGTCTTCGCCCAGAGATCGACGGCGCGCGGGACCAGACCCAGTCTCCCGGCGATCTCGTCAGGCGAAAGCGCGCCCGCGGACCGAAGCAGGTCGAACATCCCCAGCTCGACGCCGAGGTTTGTGGCCGAGAGCGCGACCATCCCCGCGAACCAGTCCCAGGCACGGTTGACGTGCGCGATCGCTGCCTCGTGGATGTCGTCTGCCATACGCGCGCGGAGCCTACGCCGGAGCCCTGGCGGCCGCCACCGGCGCGGCGATGCCGATGCCGGCGCGGATCGCCTTGAGCCGCATGATGTTGTCGCGGTCCGGACCCTTGCCGTCGCTGCCCGGCACTTCGAGCAGGAGCGGGACGTTGTGAAACGCCGGGTGCCGCATCACCGCGGCGAAGCCGTCCAGGCCGATGTATCCGTCGCCGATGTTCTCGTGGCGGTCACGCAGGCCACCGAGCGGCTGTTTGCTGTCGTTCGCGTGGACTGCCGTCAGCCGGTCGATCCCGATCTCCCGGTCGAACTCTGCCATCGCGGTCTCGACGCCGGCGTCGTTTGTGATGTCGTACCCCATCGCAAGGGCGTGGCAGGTGTCGAGGCAGACCCGCACCCGTGCGTCGTTGTCGAGCCCGCGCAGGATCGACCCGAGCTGTTCCCATTTCCCGCCGATACAGTTGCCCTGGCCGGCGTTGTTCTCGAGCAACAGGAGCGCATCGCCGGGAGCGCCGTCGAGCGCTCGCCAGATGCAGCCGCAGACCTGTCGCACCAGCGAATCGTCCCAACCGGAGCCAAGATGGCTTCCGACGTGAAAGATCGTTCCGGCGACGCCCAGCCGCGCCGCCCAATTCAGCGATTCGGTGAGCGACGCCACCGAGCGTTCGAGCAGCGCCTCGTCCTTGGAGCCAAGATTGATGAGGTAGACGGCGTGGAAGAACGCCGGCATCCCGGACTCGGCGAGCCGTTCCCGAAACTGGACGGCCTGTTCCTCGGCGATGACCGGCGCCTTCCACTGCTGCGGCGCTGAGGGAAATATCTGCACCGCTTCCGCGCCGATCTCCGCC
>JAKALX010000038.1 GCA_021823905.1 Chloroflexota bacterium
CGCCGGACGATTTCGACCTCGTGGTCACGACCGGAACCCTTACCATCACCGGGCTCGGCACGGCCACCGTGGGCGCCGGCGCCGATACCTGCGTGCCCTCCGATTTCACGCCGCGCGTCGTAATACCGCTGCACCAACTCCCGGCGCACACGACCGAAGGAGTGAAATTCATCGTGGACGTTGCTGTGCGTTCCGGTGCTCCAGATTCCTGTGTCAATCGATTGCTCTCATACACGCTTTCATTCAATGCCTCAGGAGCAACACCATGAGCGCGACATTTGATTATTACGATGATGGCGTTTCAGGAGCGCAGATATTGCCAGCGCAGGAAGTCTCAAGTGACCACCGATCGAACAGCGCTCTTCGTCGCGTAGCTCGCGGAATGAGATTGCTAGCTGTACTCGCTACTGGCTTGGTTTTTGGTCTTTCTCTAGCCCTGGCGATCCTGCTCGTTCTGGCTACGCAGTTCTTCGGTTTCAGCATCCTGGCCGTTCAAACCGACTCCATGGTACCCAAGCTTCATGCAGGCGATCTGGTGGTCACTCGACCTGTTTCCCTTAGCAGCATCAAAGAACAGGACATCATCCTCTACCAAGACAACAAGGACCACGTCCAGATCGTTCACCGCGTTGTGGCGATCCACAAGTTCGTCACGAACTTCGTGGATACCTCGGGGAAGACCATCGGGTCAAGAACCGACATCAACCTCGTGACGAAAGGCGACGCCAACCCGTACGCCGACCCCTCTGAAACGACAGCGCAAACGTTCAAGGGCGAACTCTGGTTTTCAATCCCGAAGCTCGGGAAGACGACGACCATGCCACTCCAGACTTTCCTCTTTGGCATCGCTGGTCTCATAGCGGTGGCGTGGCTGAGCTGGGAGCTGTATCACCGCGTCGGGCCCAGCAAGCAGAAAGCGAGCGATTCGAGATGAGCCTCTGGTCGCTCCTCGGCGCAACGCTCATGTTTGCCGCCGGCGCAAACGTCGTCCGCCTGCGCCTCCCACATTCCCGGCCCACTATGCTTGTTAGCGCGAAGCGTCTCGCGGCGCGAGCCTTGACCCCCCTTGGGGCCGGCGTGCTGGCACTGGGCATCCTCAGTGCCGGGCTGCTCGCGTTCGTTGGCGGCTCCGCCGCTGGGGCCTGGCCGGCGCCTGCAGCCTCAACCACTGCGCAGATTCTTACCGGTGACTGGCGCAAGCCAAGCCCGTCGCCGACCGCCCCGCCTTCACCTTCCCCCTCGCCGAGCCCGTCGCCGAGCCCGTCGCCGAGCCCTTCGCCATCCCCCAGCCCCTCGCCCGCGACCCCGCAGTCGGCAATGGCAAGCACCGCCACACCGACGGAACCGGCGACTGCGACCCCGACCGGGACAGGAACCGCAAGCGCGACCGCGTCTTCGACGGAGACGCCAACGCCGGCCAGAACGGGGACCGCAACCGCGACCGCCTCGTCCACGGAGACGACGACCAGGCTCGCAACGTCCACCGGCTCGGTCATCGGAACGTCGACAACCGTCGCCGGCACGCCGACCCCGCCTGGCTGGGCCGGGATCGACTCAAGGAGTTCGACCGCCACTGCGACCAGCAGCAGCACAACTACCGCGACAGGCACCTCCACCAGCACGGCGACCGTCACCTCCACCAGCACGGCAACCACGACCGCCACCCGCACGGCCACTGCAAAACCGTGAACGCCCTGAATCCGCGCTGGCGGCGCTGATTCCATTCAAGCATCCATACGCAGAGGACCGGAGAGAAATGAAGACGCAGCTAGGGAGAATCGCGAAACGGAAATTGCTGATTGGAATGGCGCTCGCGGCTGCGCTTATCGCAGTCGGACTGTCGTTTGACCGCACCGAGACAGCACGTGCCCAGTCGGAAGGCAGCGTGACCGCCCAGAAGAACGTCGACACCAGCGGTGGGCCCGGCTTCGATATGACAGCGATGAAGGCGTTCTTCGTTATCAGCATCACGAACAGCACCAGCAGCTCCCAACAGGTCGCGATCAGCGATCAGGGCGCAACGTTCGTGTCCACATCAGGCGCCGGCAGTTGCTCGGGCTGGAATTGCACCGTGAACGCCGGGCACGACGACCAGCACGGCGGGGCGTCAGTGCTGCAAGTCCACCTCTCACAGCCAATCACCTCCTCTGCTTGCGTCGCCGGCCACGTCGACAACTCGGCTTCCGTCACCTGGAATGAGACCGCGATCGGCGTCTGGGCGCGTGCCGACATCGGATTGTGCAGTCCGCCCACGCCCACCCCCACGCCCACCCCCGGCATCCACCTCGCCAAAGCGGCCAGCACGAACACGCTGCCCGCCGGTGGCGGACCCGTGACGTACACCTACACCGTGACCAACACGGGCAACGTCCTCCTGACCGGCATCACGGTGGCCGACGACGTCTGCAGCCCTGTTACCTACCAGTCCGGCGACGCCAACAACGACGGCAAGCTCGACATCGCCGAGACCTGGACCTACACCTGCACCCAGACCCTCACCGCCTCCACGACGAACACCGGCACCGCCACCGGCCACTCCGGCGACGCCACCGTCACCTCGCAGTCGCAGGCCAGCGTCACCGTCGAGCAGTCGCAGACCATCACCCAGACGCTGACCGTCCACAAGGTCGTCAGCCCGGCGAGCGACGGCGGCACGTTTGACCTGACGATCGACGGCACGACCGTGGCCAGCGGCGTCGGCAACGGCGGCTCCGGCAGCCTCCAGGTATCCGCCGGCCAACACACCGTCGGCGAGACGGCCCACGCCGGCACGAGCCTGTCGGACTACACCGTCTCCTACAGCTCGAACTGCCCCAACGGTGTCGTCACCGTCGCCGCCGGGGCCAACGCCGACTGCACGATCACCAATACCCGCAAGAGCACGCCCGAAACCCCAACGCCCACAGCCACGCCGGAAACCCCGACGCCAACAGCCACGCCAACCACGACGGAAACCCCATTCATCCCGCCGCTGGTCGTCGTGACGCCGACGCCAACCCCAACTGCGCAACCTACCGAGACGCAGCCGCCCACCCAACCGCCGAAGACGCCAACCGCCATCGACACCGTCGCCGGTGAGAAAACGCCGGGGCCCGCAGCCACCCCGAAGCCGCCTGAGACCGGCACCGGCGCCGCCTACGACTGGTTCCACTCCAACCAGGCGTTGGAAGTGATCGCCCTGTTCATCCTGAGCGCCGTGCTCTCGGGCCTCGTCGTACTGACGACGCCCGGCAAGAAGCGAGACTGACCCAGCCGTCAGAGCGGCGCGGCAGCGCGAGTACCAGCGTCAGCTCGCGCCCTCGTCAGTCTCCGCCGTGGCCCGGCCGCAATCTGCCGGCGGCCGGGCCACCCCCTTGCGCCGTGCCGCTGCCCGCCAGCGCCGGCAGCTCTTCCGCGAACGCCCGCTCGATCGCCTCGCCCGCGCGCTCCTGGAACCGCCGGTACGACGCCACCAGCGCCAGCCCCGCCGGAGTAAGCGACGTGTGGCCGCCGCCCGCGCCGCCAACTTCGGACTGCACGAGCGGAAACCCCAGGTTCGCCTCGATCTCCTTCACCTTGCCCCAGGCGCGCCGGTAAGAGAGGCCCATCTCCGTCGCCGCGTGCGCCAGCGAGCCCGATTCGGCCACGAGCTCCAGCAACCGCACCCGGTAGTCGGACATCACGAGCCGCCCGCCTTCTTCGAGCCAGAGCTTGTGCCGCGGGATGAACTCCGCCATCCGTCGAACCTCCGGCCTAGAGCTTGATCGCCACGAGCAACATTACCGCCGGTACCCGCGACGCTTCGTCGAAGTCCACGTCGAACAGGGCGTCCATGCTCGTCTCGAACCGATCCGATTCCGGGAACTCCCGCAGAACCGTCACCGCCATCCCGTTCGACCCCAGCGCGTTCACGATGTCGCCCAGCGTCCACCACGGCCCCTCCAGGTCGGGTCGCGGGTCACCGCCATCCGGTTCCGGGGCCGCGGCCTCGTCGTCCTCCCATCCCGCCACTTCGCCAAAGTACGAGTTGGCGACGAACAGGTGCTCCTCGCTCTCTCCGCCTTCGCCAAACACCTTCGAGAACGGATGCTCGTCGTAGACCACCAGCTTGCCGCCCGGCTTCAGCGCGGCGCTGATGCCACTCGCCCAGTCGGCCAGGCTCGGAATCCACTCGATCGCCGCGAACCCCGAATAGGCCACGTCGAACGCGCCCTTGCGAAGCTGCGCGGCGAGATCGCCCGGGTCGCCCTCCAGGAAGTTCACATCAAGGCCCGCCGCGGCCGCCAGCTCGCGAACCTGCTGGAGCGCCTGTTCGTCGTCCACCACGGTGACGTCCGCCCCCAGGTTCCGCAGTGAGAGGACGTCCTCTCCCGTGCCAGCCTGCACCACCAGCACCCGCCGTCCCTTGAGGTTGCCGAGCACCTCGCGCTCCGACTCCGAAAGGCTCACGCCCCCGTGCCGGTAGAACGCCGGGTCGACCTCTCCCTCGTCGTCGAACGCTTCGAGCGCCGCCTCCAGGTCTTCCTCGGCTCCCTCGTTCGGGTCGTCAGGCATTGAGGTCTCCGCGGTGCGATTGCACCGCCATCACGTGCGAGTAGTCGTTGATCGTCAGCACCGCGCGCCGTGTGTCGGCGCCCCGCACGACCGTGATCGACGTGTGAAACACGTTCACCAGGTGGTCGTACGACGAGCCGAACAGCTCGCTCAGGTAAGCGTTGATCACGCCGCCGTGGCAGGCGACGACGACCCGGTGGCCTTCGCTCTCGGCGATGATCGAGTCGACGGCGCGCACGACCCGGGCCTTGAACTCGGCCACGTCCTCGACGTGCGGGTAGGCCGAGTGCATCCGCGAGCGGCTGACCTCCCGGTAGATCTCCACGAGCTCTTCCCGCGAGTACAGGTCGAGCAAGCCCCTGTCCTGCGGCGCCTTCTGCCAGAGGTCGATCTCGCGCAGGTCGTCGCGAACGATCGGCGCCAGGCCGTGGTGCTTCGCGATCTCGTTCGCGGTGTCGAACGCTCGTTTCATCGGGCTGCAGTAGACCCGCCCCAGCCGCGCGGGCGCCAGCCGCTCGCCCACCGCTCGCGCCTGCTTCCAGCCCGTCTCCGAGAGCGGCGCGTCCAGCGCTTCGCCCAGCGGGATGTTCTCGAAGAACTGCTGCTCCCCGTGGCGAACGAGAAGCACCTCGCACATCCCTTCAAACGAAGGCGCGAACGGGTTGTCGAGATCGATCGTGCGGATACGCTTGGTCATTCGCTGGTGGTCCCCGGCATGGCGACGGCGGCGAGGTTCGGCTCGACGCTCGAGACGTACTGGCTGGCGCTGATGAACGCCTTCAGGCCCACGATGAACGCCGCAAGGTCCTCGTGGTTCATTTCGATGAGGATACGCCGCGTGAAAATCTCCACCCCCCGCTCCAGCCGGCTGCAGGCGTTCGCACCGCCCTCGGTGAGGGAGTTGCGCACCAGCCGCCGGTCCGACTTGTCGTCGTCGCGCCGGACCAGTTTGAGCTTCACCAATCGGTCCACAATCCCCGAGATCGTTGGGGGAGTGACGCCGAGCCGGTTCGCCAGCTCGCCGGCCGTGACTCCGGGCTGCTCGCGCACCATGAACAGCACCCGCAGTTGGGCCGTCGTCAGTCCCATCTCCGCCCAGGCGCGGAACCGCAGCGGGTCGAACATGTTCAGCGCCTCCTGCAGGTAGCGGAGACCCTGGTCGACGGCGTGCTCGGAGCTGGGGGCTGAGGAAGCCACGTTTCGCCTCGCGCGAATGGTTCGCAGTCCGCAAGCGTAGCCGGGGATGCCTGCCCGGACAACCGGAGGGGCAAGGCGCAAGCGCCGCCGGTAGCCGCGGGCCACCGTGCCCGCATCTCAAGACGGGCCCCTCTCTTGACAACCAGCGGCCTCCTCATGGGCCGCCGGGGGATTGCTCGGCCGCGATCCCTCTTCGGCTGAGCAATCGACAATCGCCCACCGGCAATCCACAATGCGGCCCTCGGAGGGCTGCCATGCACAACGTCACCATCGGCAACGTCGAAGTCACCCCGCTGCTCGATACACCGGTTCTCATGAACCCGCAAACGTTCCTGCCCGGACACGGGGACGAACTCCTCGCCGAATTCGGCCACCTCGCCGACGAGCGTGGACTGCTGCCGATGGCGATCAGTTGCTACGTACTGCGCTCCGCCGGCAAGACGATCCTGGTCGACTCCGGCCTGGGCAACCGGAAGCGTCCCGGTTTCCCGCGTGGCCACCTGGACGAATCGCTCCGCGAGGCGGGAATCGACCGGGCTGAGATCGAGATCGTCCTCAACACGCACATGCACATCGACCACGTCGGCTGGAACACGGTCGACCGCGAGGACGGGAGCCGTGAGGTCTTCTTCCCGAACGCGCGGTTCGTCTTCCAGCAGCACGAGTGGGAGTACTGGATGCAGCCGGAGTTCCTTGCGCAGCCAGGCAACGCGCACCTCAACGAGTGCGTCGTGCCTTTGAAGGATACGGGCCGCGTCGAGCTGGTCTCCCATGAGAAGCCAGTCGACGAGCACATCACGTTCATCCCGACGCCCGGCCACACGCCAGGCCACGTCGCGATCGGCATCATGTCGGCGGGCGAACGGGCGGTGATCATCGGCGACGCAAGCCACTACCCCGTCCAGCTCGCGCACCCGGATTGGTCTCCAAGCGCGGACACCGATCCCATCCAGTCGGCGAAGACCCGAGACCGGCTGTTCGACTGGGCGATCGAGGAAGGGCGGATGTGGATCGCCGGGCACTGGGAGCACCCCGGCATCGGCCGGCTCGTGCGCCTCGACGGCAAGCGCGTGTTTCGCGCGCTCTAGCGGGGCCGAACGGCGGTTGCCCGTCGGGCCGGCCCGGCGGTAGCGTGGAGCCATGCTGCGCCCGGCGCTCCTCACCCTGTTGGCCTTCACGGTCGCGGTTGGCCTGCGTTGGGGCGAAAACGCGCGAGTGATTGCCGCGACGCCTGTCGCGATCGAAGTGACGAGCACCGCCGCGGGCGCCGGAGTGTGCCCCCATCCCGTCGACTGCACCCTGCGAACCGCGATCACGGCCGCCAACGCCGACAGCTCCGGCAACCCGGTGACAATCACGTTCGCCGCGGGCGTCTTCCCGGCCGCGAGTCCGGCCGTGATCTCGATCTCCTCGACCCCGTTGCCAGCGCTCACACGCCCGAACACGACGATCGACGCGAGCGCCGCGGGCGTCTACCTCCGGGGAGTGAACCAGAGCCTGAGCATCACGCCCGACGGTCTGGTCCTGGCGGGCGACGGCGACGCTCTTCGCGGCCTCGTCATCCAGGGCTTCAGCGGCGCGTGCGTTGTGGTCCAGGGCGCGAACGTCAGCGTGGGCGGCGACAGCACCGCCGCGCAGGGAAACATCCTCGGAAGCTGCGGGACCGGCGTCCTCGTCACCGGCGCGGCGGCCACAATCACCGGCAACCACGCCGGCTTTACACCCACCCAGGACAACCCGGCGCCCGTGACGACGGGCGTGCAGGTGAACGCCGGAGGCGCGGTCATTGGCGGCGACGCGGGCGGAGGACTCGCGAACGTGATCGGAAACGCCGCCACCGGCATCCGCGTTGGCGGCAGCGGCGGCGGCGGGTTCACCGGCCCGCGCATCGTCCGGAACGTCATCGGACGCGACCCACAGAATCATCCCGCACCAGTCACGACCTCCGTCGATCTCAGGCAGCCGAGCTCCGGATCGCTGGTGACAGCCAACGACCTCGCGTACGCGACAACGGGGATCTCGATCGCGGCCGACGCCAGCGGCATTTCGGTTACAGGGAATTGGCTGGACGGGAACCTGTTCCACGCCATTGCGGGCCTGGCGATCGACCTCGACGCAAACGGGATCGCCAACCCCATCCGCGCTGCCGACGGTCATGGCGCGAATCGCGACCGCAACCATCCGGTGATCAGCCGCGCGGTCCAGGCCCGGATCGCCGGCAGCGCCGGGAGCGACTGCGCCGGCTGCGCCGTGCAGCTCTACCTGGCCGAGCACCGGCCGGGCTCCACCGACGACTACGGCAGCGTCCCGGTGTCCGGCGGGACGGTGACAGCCGACAGCAGCGGAGCGTTCGTCTTCGACAACCCGGCGGTCACCCCCGGCCAATGGGTCACCGCGCTGGTCACGGACGCCGGCAGCAACACCAGCGAGTTCGGGCCGAGCACCCGCGTCGGCTCCGGGCTTGCCCAGTGCGGCAACGTCCAGCTCGCCCCGGGCTGGAACCAGGCCGGCTACTTCGGCAGCGACCCGGTGGTTTTGGGCGACGACTTCCCGATCGACCCGGCCTCCGGAAAGATCTCCGCGATCTATCACTACGACGAAGCCTCCGGCCAGTTCTTTCACTGGTTCGCGAATTCGCCTGCTTTCCAAACGTTGTCGACGCTCCAGCCGGGCGAGGCCTACTGGTTCCTCGCCGACTCAAGCATCACGCTTTCGGGAGGCTTTTCCCTCTCCGTCCCCGTGCCGGTGCAGCTCAAAACCGGCTGGAACGAGATCGTCTATATCGGCGCATCCGCGGACGTTCGGGACGCGCTGTCGAGCGTCGCCGGGGCCTACCGCTACGTCTACCACTGGAACAACGACGGCACGGCGAGCGGCTGGCAGTCGTTCGGCGACGGCTCCGAGCCTTCGTGGGCCGACGACTTCAGCGATCTCCAAACCTGCGCCACGTACGAGATCCTCGCGACGGCCGACGGCGTGCTCACTCCACTCCAGCCCTGAAGTCTGTCGCCGGGCTATACTCGCCGGAACTCCCGCGGAGGAGAACGCCGTGACCGTTGAGATCCGAGCCTGCCACGACGACGAGATGGAGCAGTATAACCGCGTCGTCAACTACGTCTTCGCGAACAACGACCCCGAGGGCATCGCGCCTGACGCGCCAACTCTGCCCGATTGGACGACCTGCGCATTCGTCGATGGCCGCCTTGCGACAACACTCGGGGCATTCCCCTTCACCGTACGGCTCAACGGCGCGCCGGTGGCGATGGGCGGGGTCACCCAGGTCGGCACGCTCCCTGAGTTTCGCCGGAAGGGTCTCCTTCGCCAAGTGATGCGCGAGGCGCTGGGGACGATGCGCGATCGCGGCCAGTCCCTGGCGATCCTCTGGGCCAGCATGGGGGCGATCTACCAGCGCTTCGGCTACGGGGCGGCGAGTGAGAACGTCTCCTACCGATTTGACCCCCGTTTCGCCGGCTTCACCCGGCCTCTGGAGGAGTCTGGCCACGTGTCGCTGGAGACCGTGGACGAGGCGTTCCCCACCATCAAGCAGATCTACATCCAGGCGGCCACGCCGCGGAACCTCCACATCCATCGAGCCACCGTGCTCTGGCAGGTGAGGGCCTTCCGGCCCCATCCGAAGGACCTGAGGGTCTACGTGGCGGTCTACCGGAACGACGATGGCGAGGCACGTGGCTACGCGGTCTACACGACCTCCGAGCAGCCGCACACGGAGCCTGGACCGGGTCACCGCCTCACCGTCCAGGACTTCGCGTGGCTTGACCTCGACGCTTATCGCGCGCTGTGGGAGTACCTCCGCCGCCACGACCTTGTCGGCGTTGTGGACATGCAGAAGGTGGCGCCGGACGACCCAGCGCCCGCGCTCCTCCTCGAGCCGCGGATGCTCAACCGCCACACGTCAGACGGGATCTGGATGCGGGTCACAGACGCCGAGCGCGCCCTCTCGCAGCGCCCGTACGCGGCGCGAGGGGAGATCACCCTGGCCGTTGCGGGCGACGGCATCTGCGATTGGAACAACGGGAGCTACCTGGTCGAGACCGACGGCCAGACGGCGGCGGTCCAGCGGACGACCCGGAACCCGGACGTGGTCATGCGCCCGAATGCGCTCGCATCGCTGATCGCGGGGCACAGTTCCGCGAGCTTCCTGGCGCGGGCCGGGCTGATCGAAGCGCCGACCGTGAGTGCGCTGCGGATCGCCGATGAGCTATTCCGCACTGACTACGCGCCGCACTGCCCGGACGACTTCTGATCAATCAGCCAGACCCGCGGGCTATGGCGCCTGGCGCTGCGCGTGGCGATGAAAATAGCGGTCGATGCTTGGCGGCCCTGACTCAGCGGAAGAATACGCAGGCCGGGCCGCTTGCCAGCAGGTGCCACCCGGCGCCACGTGCCCGTCCTTGTCGAACACGCCCGCCAGCGCTTCCCGCGCGAGCCGCAGGTTGTGTGCGATTGCACCGGCGCTGTCATCAAGGCGCCATGGCGAAACCCCGGTCAGGTCGGGGCGCACCACGTGGACCGGCATCACCCGGCCAAGGCACGCCTCGACGGCCTGGGTGCTCGCGCTCGAGAGAATGCTGAACGACTGCCTGAGGACCCCGACCGCCGTTCGCGGGCGCGACGTCACCGGTAGCGGAGTCAGGTTCACGGCAAAGATCTCGGTTGCGCCCATCTCCGCCGCGGCTCCAAGGTCCACCGACGCGGTCACGCACCCGTCGACGTAGAGGTCGCCGTCGATTTCGACTGGTTCGAAAACACCCGGGATGGCGGTGGAGGCGAGGATAGCCGGCGCCAGCAGCCCTTCCCGAAACACGCGCTTCTCGCCCCGGCTCAGGTTGGTCGCCACTACCCCAAAATCGAGTTTCGTGTCAGAGAAAGAAGCGCCCGCGAAATGCTGGCTGAGCAGTTGCATCACCACGTCGTTCGTCGCGACGCTCATCGGCCCGCGCGCGAGTTTCGACACCAGACGCACCGGGCTGACCTTCACCAGCTTCAGGCGGTCCAGCCCCAGCCAGACTTGAAGGAGCTGGGTGGGCCGGTCGGGGTTCATCGCGACCCACGCCCCGTTGAGCGCCCCCACGCTCGTGCCGACGACGATCTGCGGCCGGAACCCCATCTCGAACGCGACTTCGATGTGTGCCGCCTGGATGACGCCGAACGCGCCTCCGCCGCCGAGCACCAGGGCCGGCTTGCTTCGCTCGCTCTGCCCAGTCTGGTCGACGGTCATCGCAAATCGCTCTCACCAGAATCGTCGGCAGCACGGGCGCCCAGGTGAACGCCCGCAGAGACCATCGCGATCACCGTGCTTCTTCGTGCGGCGGAGGTCACATGTCAGATACGGGAGTGCAAGCCGGCTTCAGGGCTTATACGGAACGCAGGTCTGGCCGAGCTGTGAGCGAAGAACGGGCTGGGCCTCTTCGACAAACTCGCAGAGCAAGGGCCGCGTGTCGCGCGGATCGATGATGTCCTGGCCGGTTGCCTCTGCCGTCCGGAACGGCGAGGCGATTGCTTCAAGGCGCGCTTCGATCTCGGCCCGGCGATGCTCCGGGTCGGGGGCCGCTTCAATCTCCCGCCGGTAGGCGGCGGCCGCGCCGCCCTGGATATGCATCGAGCCCCAGCTCGCGGACGGCCACGCGTAGCGTTGGAACATCCCCGTCGGGCGATGGTGGCACTGGCCCGCCACTCCGTAGAGTTGCCCCACCACGATGGTGGCCCACGGCATCTGGCTGTCGCAGGTCGCGATCACCATGCGCGCGCCGGCCCGTTCGATGCCCTTGCGCTCCGAGTCCAGGCCGACCATGAAGCCCGGCTCGTTGGCGAATGAGACGATCGGCAGATGGAAAGTGTCGCAGAGCTGCATGAGGCGCATGACCTTCTCGCCGGCGGCGACATCGGTGGAAGCGCCGAACATCGGGTTGTTGGCCATCACGCCGACCGGGTAGCCGTTCAGCCGCGCAAGCCCGGTGATTCGCGCCCGGCCGTAGGCCGGAGCGATTTCGAAGAACGAGTCGCGGTCGGCCACGTCCTCGATGATCTTGTGCCCGTCGTAGGCCC
This sequence comes from Chloroflexota bacterium, assembly GCA_021823905.1. Lineage (GTDB taxonomy): Bacteria > Chloroflexota > Dehalococcoidia > Tepidiformales > Tepidiformaceae > JAKALX01. The sequence continues at coordinate 11,797 of JAKALX010000038.1, forward strand.
GGCGCCGGTCCGTCGGGATGATTCCGAGGAGCCGCTCTTCGCGACGACCCGGGTCATCGCAGGGCTCGGTTCGCGGCGCCATCTCCCAGACGTTCGAGGGGAGATAGCTGAGGAACCGGCGAACCATTCCCAGCGCCTCTTGCTCCGAGTCCGCCAGGTTGTCGATGACGCCGCTCTGGCTCGTGTGCATCTCCCAGCCGCCCAGCTCTTCCTTCGTGACGTCGTATCCGAGTGCTGCCTTGACAACGGGGGGCCCGCCAGGGAAGAGCTGGCTCGTTCCCTTCACCATCACATTAAAGTGGGCCATGCAGGCGTTCACGGCGGGCAAACCAGCGACCGAGCCGAGCACGGCCGAGACGACCGGGACGGCGCGGAGCAGTTGAACGTCGGGCGCCGTGAACGAATTGCCGTCAGGGAGGTAGGTGCGTCCCATCTCCTCGAACGAGCGGACGCTCCCGCCCGCGGCGTCGAGCAGACGGATGTACGGCACCCGCCATTCGAGTGCCCGCCGGTTCGACGCGAGCTCCATCCCGAGGCCACCATGAGCGCCCCCGCCCGAGCCGCCGCGCACGGTGAAGTCGCCGCCGCTGATTACGACCTTGCGGCCGTCGATCCGGCAGAATCCATCGACCGAAGCCTTCGGTGTCAGGCGCACCAGCTCGGCGCCCTCATAGACACCGTGGCCCATCAAGCCCATGAATTCGCGGAAGCTGCCGGGGTCGGCGAGGAGAGCGACGCGCTCGCGGACGGTGAGCTTGCCCTGCGAGTGCTGGCGGGCGACGCCCTCGGCCCCGCCCATCTGGCGCACGAATTCGCGCCGTTTCTCGAGCTCCGCAACCCCGTCGCTCCAGTCGCGGGACGACGCCGCCCCGCCCGGTCCGTTGTCCACGCGCTCCGTCATGAGATCACCATCAGGGCGTCGCCTTCCGCAACCTTCTGCCCGACCGTGACTAGAATCTGTGAGACCGTCCCGGCAACCGGAGCCTCGACGGGGATCTCCATCTTCATCGACTCCAGCACCACGAGCTCGTCGCCGCGGCCAATGGACGCCCCTTGCGACACGAGAATCTGGTGAACGGAGCCCGCCATCGGGGCCGCGACAGTCTTACCCGGTTGTTCGGTCATCGGTTCCTTCTTTTCGCCTGTTTGATTCGACTCGGTCAGCTCGTTGCCAGGATTCCACGCACCAGTTGCTCGCTCACCTGCTCAGCCACCGCGGCCGCGTCGACCGCACGGCCGGCGACGAACCAGTTCGACACGTCGTTCGCGCCGGTCAGGATATTCAGCGCCGCGATGCGAACGTCGGGCACGTCGAACAGACCCTCGGCCACTCCTTCGCGGATCATCTCCATCACCCGGCGCTGAAACCGGCGCTGAAGCTCACGCACCCGCTCGCGATTCTCCCCTGAGAGCGCGCGGGCGCTGCCGATGACCATCATCGCCGAGTAGTTTGGTGTGTCCTCATCCAGGTTGTAGGCGATGAGTTCTCGCAACCCCTCGCGCAGGCGGGCCGGCGCCGGGCCGCCCCGCGCGTTGGTCGCTTCCAGCCTCCGAAGCGCTTCCGAGATCGCCGTCACGAGGATCTCCCGAAAGACGTCTTCCTTGCTCCGGAACTGGTAGTACAAAACGCCTTTGCTGACACCCAGTTCCTGGGCGATGTCGTCCATCGTGGCCGTGTAGTAGCTCTGGCGGGTGAACACACGCGCGGCTGCGCGGATGATCGCACGGCGCTGTTCCTCGCGACGCCCGGCATCCATTACGCGGTGCCCGCGAAGGCCGATTTTTGCGCTCGATTCTGCATTCATGGACACAAGTTTACGGCCGCATTCTCAAACCGGGGCGGATTGACTTCCCGGCGAATGCGTCTATACTGCCGCGAATAATCTGGTCGGTCAATTCGCGAAACCGGAGGGCGGACCGCCGACACCAACCTGGGGTTCGATGCTCCAGAAGGCCTTCGGGTTCCTGAACCGGGACCCGATGCTGTCGATCGTTCCCGGCGTCGCGATCTTCCTGCTCGCGCTGGCCTTCAACATCCTCGGCGACATCCTTCGCGACGTCCTTGACCCCCGCCTCCGCGGTGCGATCCGCTGAGTCGCCGGCCCCGGCCGCGTCGAGCCGGACCGCCTACGCCTTCTCGATCGCCACCCGTGTGCCGCGCATCACAGGGCACGGCTGCCACTCCGCGACCCAGTAGCGCAGGTGGCCGTAGCCACCGGCAAGATGGAGCCACTTGATCATTCCCGGCTCGGCGTCGTTCGGCCCGGCCCAGTTTGGGAACTGGAACGTGTCGAAGCCGTTGTACATCACCACCTGGCCCGGCTGCGCCCCCGGAGAGAGCAGCGCCATCACGTGGAATTCGCCCTGGTCGTTGTGGACGCGGACCATGTCGGCGTCGGCGATCCCCAGCCGCGCGGCATCCCCGTTGTTCATCACGAGGTGCGGCTCGCCGCGGTGCGTGTTGAGCATCATCTCGGTCGCCGTGTTCAGCGAATGGATGCTCCAGCGGTTGTGGCCGCTCGTGATCTGGAACGGATAGTTCCCGCCAAACGCCGGCGCCTCTTTGTGCCGTGGGAGGTGCTCGTCGGCTTCGATGAACCAGGGATGCTCGATGAGGAACTGCGCCCGGCGCGACAGCGTGGGGTAGGGCTCGCCATCTTCGACGTGCTTGCGGAACGGGACGAACGTCTCGTCGGCCTGGGGCTCCGTTGCCTGGGCAATGATGCGGGCGCCGATACCTGTCCCCTGCCAGCGGTAGTACCCCTTCTTCCGCACGTCCGCCAGGCTGGCCTCGGGCGGCAGCGTCCCCGTCAGCGCGCTGTCCCGAAGCATCTCGTCAGCGAGGATCTCCTCGTTCGCGAACGCGCCGTTGCGGGTGTAGAGATCGAGCGCGTTCGCGGGGTCGTGAACCACGCCGCGAGCATCCTTGAACGGCTGAATCCCGCGGGCGCGAGCGCGCTCCTGGAGCTTCGCCGCGAGCCGCCGGAACGCCTCCCACTCGTCCAGGGCCTCGCCAGGCGGATCTACGGCCTTGTCGCAGAACGTCAGGTTCATCGTGTGCGTGCTCGGGATGCCGAACCCGATCTTCTCGTATTGCTGCGCGCAGGGCAGGACGAAATCGGAATACAGCGCTGTCGCGCTCATCCGCACCTCGAAGTCGACCACCATCTTGAGCTGAGGCCAGAGGTGCTTCAGCAGCATCTTCCCGCCGCCAC
>JAKALX010000039.1 GCA_021823905.1 Chloroflexota bacterium
GCCCGCCTCATGGTCGCTCGCGAGCTTGATGATGCCGGCTTTGATGGAGGTCCCCTGGATACCCTTCGTGATGTCCTGCACGAAGACGCGGGTCAGCGATTCGACATCCCGGTTCCACCAGTAGCGCGGCACGATCCAGTAGACGCCCGTCGCCAGGACGACGTTGATTGTCGTCCGCGCCGCGACGCGCTGGAGGTAGTGCATGTCGCGGCCCATGTCGGCGGTCGTGAGATCGACAATCGTGCCAATGCCCCGGGAGGAAAGGGCGTTCAGCTTCTTGTCCGCCGCGTCAGTCCAGTAGTCCTCGTCCCAGAGCTCGGGCCAGTTCTCGCCGATACCGGGAGTGCGGATGGCGACGTGCTCGTGCATCAGAGTCCGGCCCAGCGCCTGGGTGTCGACAGGTCCGCGAAGAGTGTTTATCGAAGGCATCGAAGCAAGCTCCCTTGGAATTGAATGAGATCACCGGCCTGGCGGCAGCCAGGGACTGGAACGCACTGAACCGCCTGGACATCGCACGTCATCCTACCCTCGCGGCAGCCCCAGGCCCCGGGTCGCGACGACATTTCGCTGGATCTCGCTGCTCCCGCCTTCGATGGTGTTCGCAACGGTCCGCAGGTAGTGATGAACCCACCGTCGCGCCATGCCGTCCGCCGGGGCGCTGGCTCCGCCGGTCATGCCAAGCAGCTTGAGCCCGGTCCTGGCGATCCGCTGGTTCAGCTCCGAGGTGAACATCTTCGCCATCGAGGCTTCGTAGTTCGGCACCAGCTGGTGCTCTTGCATCGAAAGAATGCGCAGCGAGAGGGCGCGCACAACCTCGGTCTCGGTGAAGCGGTCGGCCAGTTCGAGGCGAGCGGAATCGCCGAGCGGACGCCCGTCGAGGCGCCGGGAGGCAACCAGGTCCTCGAGGTCGCGGCGCATCGACGCGACGAGGCCAATCGCCGAGCGTTCGAAGTCGAGCGTCGCCATGCCCACGTACCAGCCGCGGTTCAGCTCACCCACGAGGTTCTGCTTCGGGACGACGACGTCGGAGAAGAACACCTCGTTGAACTCATGGGAGCCAGCCATGTTGATGAGCGGCCGAACCTCGATGCCGGCCGATTTCATGTCCACGAGGACATAGCTGATGCCCCGGTGTTTCGGCGCGGCCGGGTCCGTACGAACGAGCATGAAGACCCAATCGGCTCGATGCGCGTTCGACGTCCAGATCTTCTGGCCGTTTATGACGATGTCGTCGCCCCGCACCTCCGCCCTGGCCTGCAGCGACGCGAGATCCGACCCGGCGCCGGGTTCGCTGTAGCCCTGGCACCACACTTCCTCGCCGCGCAGGATCGGCGGCAGATAGCGGCGCTTCTGCTCGTCGGTGCCATACAGCATCAAGGTTGGCCCGACGTAGTTGATCGCGATGAAGTCGGGACCGGGCACGCGGTGGTAGGCCAGCTCCTCGTTGAACACCGCCTGCTGGCGAACGGTCGCTCCCATCCCGCCATATTCAGTGGGCCACGCGGGAGCGGACCAACCTTTCGCCGAGAGCTTGCGGCGGACGCCGGCTATCACTTCGAGATGGGCGGCCGTCATGGCCTCGACGCCCGGGCTCAGGTCGCGCTCGTGCGGCGCCAACGTCTCGATCCAGGCGCGCACCTCGTCACGGAACGCAGCGATCGCCGGCTCGTCACGGAAGTCCACCCTGCCCTCCTTGATGACAGTGACGTCACTATCAGCGGTCGGGGTTATAGCACAGCGGGAACGAGAGGGTCAACAATCGGGTGGTTCCGCCCCCGGTCGGCAACGCTTTTCTGCTTCAGCGCGGAGCGCAGACTACAAGCCGGCGAGCGCCTCGGCCTCCGGCTGAGCCGGGTCCGACGCGTAGACGACGCGGTACCACAACCGCGCCAGCGTGTCGGCCACAGCGTCAAGATCGCCGGTTGCGTTCGGATACGGCTCTTCGCCAAGGCCGAACCACAGGAGACAAAGCCAATCCATCATCGCCGCGAGGGCCTTGGCAGTAACGGCCGGGTTGATCGGTTTTGCGTGTCCCCGATCGATGCTCCGCTCGATGTCGCTGCGAATCTGACGAAGGAAGACAGCCCGGTTCCGCTGGTTCAGCTCCAGGAAGTCGGCACGGCCGAGCGCCATCTGGGTGAGCGAGCGGTAGAGCCCGGCATGCTGCGTCCAGGCGTCGAGAACGGCCCGCAGCGAGATCCTGATCCGCTCGAATGGTGGGGTGTGCCGATCGAGGCGCAGGTGAGAACTTTCGAACAGCTGCTCGTTCAGCCGGTCCGAGAGAGCCATCAGGATGTCGTACTTGTCCTTGAAGTAGATGTAGAACGTGCCACGGGCTACGCCGGCTTCCTGGACGACATCGTCGACGGTCGCGTCGATGATGTTCTTCCGATCGAGGACACGCAGAGCGGCATCCAGGAGGAGCGCGCGCCGAGCGGGATTGCCTTTCGGCGCGGCCTCAGAGCCGTCGCCGCCGGTGGCTTGTGGTTCGGTCATGATCTCCCGGTCCTTGCGGACAGCTTCACCAGGCTCGTGCCAGTCATCCAACCGTATCGGCTGAAGTTGCGCCGCTCGTCAGCGGGCCGGGCTGCACTGCGCCGGGCCAGTCGGCCGGCGCATCCGACGATAGCCACCGCACGTGCAAGGAACAATCGCGCGCACGCCCCGAACGGATCCGTCTCGTCCGGCGCTTCTGTCGCAGGCGGAGTGCCGGCATCAGGGATCCCGATGGTAGCTATAGTTTGACATCTCACTTTCGGCATGCTAGAAACCCCTGTGCCCCGAAATGACAGTGACGTCATAATCATCCGGTAGCTGTCAATAGGAGATCCGGGCAACGCCTGGGAGGCCGCCGTTCGTGTCAGCGCTCGACGGAACACGGATCATCGACGTTTCCACCGGTGTGGCGGGCGGCTTCTGCACGAAACTTCTGGCTGACTTTGGCGCCGACGTGATCAAGGTAGAGCCCCCACGCGTGGGAGACGGGCTGCGCAGCCTCGGGCCATTCGCGGACCGCGGCAGCCCGGCCGAGACCGGCGCCCTGCATCTGTACCTGAACACGAGCAAGCGAAGCATCACGTTCGATCTGAACACGGCGAGCGGCCGGCTGCTTCTGGCCCGCCTGCTCTCAGGCGCTGACGCGCTGGTTGACGACCGCCCCGTGGGCACCCTGGAAAACGACGGATTCGACGGCGAGCGCCTGGCCGGGGAGTTCCCGAAGCTCGTCGTCACGCAACTCTCGGCGTTCGGGCAGACAGGGCCGTACGCCTCCGCGCCGTGGACGAACCTCACCTCGTTCGCGGCCGGCGGTCAAATGGCCGCCACCGGCGACCCCGACCGCGAGCCGCTGAAGAACGGCGGCTTCCAGGCCGACTACCAGCTCGGCCTCAATGGGTTCACGGCCACGCTGGCTGGACTCTGGGCCGCCGGGGAGTCGGGCACGGGCGACGCGATCGACGTGGCCGCAATGGAATGCATGGCCTCGACGCTCGAGATCATGCTGAACACCTACTGCTACGCCCAGATCGACTACTGGAGCGGCCGGAAAGGCAACGTCCTCTCCGCGGTGCTCGGGCTGTTCCCGTGCGAAGACGGCTATCTCGGAGTCCACGCCATGCCGCGCAACTTCCCCGCGCTGGCGCGCCTGATGGACGCCGAGTGGATGCTGGAGGATGAACGGTTCCGCGACAGCGCAAGCCGCCTGGCGAACGACGACGAACTTCGCGCGATGGTCTACGCGTGGGCGTCTCAGCAGGAGAAGAAGGTTGCCTACCAGCGCGCGGGAGAGACGCGCGCGCCGATCGCCTACGTGCACGAAGTCGCCGACCTGTTCACGTCGCCACAGTTGCAGGCCCGGAACTACCTCCAGCAGATTGACCACCCGCTCGCCGGGACGCTGACGTACCCTGGCCCGCTGTTCCGGATGACCGGCACCCCCTCAGCGCCCCGCCGGGCGCCGCTCCTCGGCGAGCACACCGAAGAGGTGCTAGCGGAGCTCGGGCTCCAACCGCGGGACGTCGACGTCCTTCGCGGAACGGGGGTGATCTAGGTGGCGCGCCGCCCGCTCGAAGGAATCCGGATCGCCGACCTGAGCGCCGTATGGGCCGGGCCCTACGCGACTCGCCTGCTCGCGGACCTCGGCGCGGAGGTCATCAAGATCGAGTCGCCGAACAACCCGGACTTGCTCCGGGCCCTGAGCCTGTTGCCACCCGATACGGAGCGTGCCTGGAACAAGTCTGCCTATTTCAACCACAACAACCGCAACAAGCTGGGCTGCGCTATCGACCTCGGCAAGCCTCGCGGCAAGGCATTGTTCCTCGAACTCGTCGCGAAGTGCGACGTCGTCATCGAGAACTACCGCGCGGAGGTGCTGGACAACCTCGGGCTCGGCTACGACGTCCTTCGCGCCGTCCGGCCGGACGTCATCCTCGTCTCGATGCCGGGCCACGGGAAGGACGGCCCGGAACGCGATTATGTTGCGTACGGCACGAACGTCGAGCAACTCGCTGGGCTGGCGTCGATCAGTGGCTACATCGGCGGCGGTCCGCAGAAGACCGGGATCAGCTTCGGCGACCCCGTCGCCGGGACGGCGGCGGCGGGGGCCATCGTGCTCGCGCTGCTCGCGCGGAAGCGGACGGGGCGAGGCCAGTACATCGAGATCGCGCAACGGGAAACGCTGACGGGCCTCATCGGCGAGTACGTCGTCGGCTATTCGATGACCGGCGAGAACCCGGAACGGATCGGAAACCGGCACCCGGCGTGGGCGCCGCACGGCTGCTTTCCGGCGAAGGGCGACGACGCCTGGATCACGCTCGCCTGTCGCGATGACGCCGACTTCGCGGCCCTTTGTGACGTGATGCAGCGCCCGGAACTCGCCAACGACCTGCGTTTCGCGGCCGCGGATGCGCGCTATCAGCACCCGGATGAGCTTGACGCGGTTATAGGGGCCTGGACATCCGCCCGCGACCGCTTCGAAGCGTTCGAACTGCTCACGAGAGCGGGTGTACCGGCGGCGCCGGTCCTGGGATACCGGGACCTGTACGAAAATCCGCACCTCAGGGAGCGCGGATTCTTCGAACGCGTGAGCCACCGGGAGGCTGGCTCATGGGACATGGAACGCCCGGTCTATCGTTTCGCGCGGCGCCCCACGTCCATCGAACGGAACGCCCCGTGCTTCGGCGAACACAACGACTACGTGTTCCGCGAGTTGCTCGGACTGTCCGAGTCCGAAGTCGCAGCTCTGGAAAAGGAGGGAATCACGGCAAGAACCCCGAACATGGCTTCTCATCAGTAACCGCGGATGGCCCTTGGGGGCGCCGACGAAAGAGAAAGGGGGTTTCCGAGTTCGTGCAGATCAATTCAGTTCTCGGCCCGATCGACACCTCGCAGCTCGGGTTCACGCTCGTCCACGAACACCTGCTCATCGGCTGGTCGGGCTGGCAGTGGGACAACACCTGGAAGTTCGACCGCGCCAACGAGATGGCGAGGGCCGTCGACATGCTCCAGGAGCTCAGATCCCTGGGTGTGCGCACCTTCGTCGATCCGTGCCCGATGGACATCGGCCGGGACGCCGAATTCATGGCCGAGGCGTCCCAGAAATCGGGAATGACGATCATCGGGTCCACCGGGCTGTACCACCACGAGATGGGGATCCCGTCCTACTTCCACGCGATGCCGGAGGAGCAGATCGCCGAAATCTTCATCAACGACATCACCGTAGGAATGGGCCACACGACGATTAAGGCGGGCATTATCAAGACCGCTACGACCGCCGGCCAGGTAACAGAGCAGGAGCAGAAGACCCACGCGGCTGCCGCGCGCGCGCAGGCGGCAACGGGGGTGCCGATCATTACCCACACCGACGAGAACGGGCCGATGGGCATTGAACAACTCGACATCTTCGAGTCCCGCGGCGGCGCCAAGGAGCGCATCGCTATCGGCCACTCCTGTGGCAACGGCGACATCCGTTACCTGTTGCGCGTGCTCGATCGCGGCGCCTGGCTCGCGTTCGACCGTTTCGGTTTCGGGCTCTCGGCGTCGGACGACGTGCGCGTTGCCGCACTGCTCGGGCTTATCGGCCTCGGCTACGCGGACCGCGTGATGGTCTCGCACGACTCGGTCTCGACGATCCTCCAACGGCCGGGGGAGTGGCCGCCAGAGATGGGGGCGCTGATCAAGGACTGGAAGCCCACCCACATCATCAAGAACATCATTCCCCGGCTGAAGGCCGCGGGAGTGAGCCAGCAAACCATCGACACGATCACGATCGACAACCCTCGGCGGTACTTCGAAGGGGCCGCCGCCGGGACCAGGTAACAACGGTCACGCGATTCCGAGGAGGGAACAGTGGAAAGGGATGACAACTACTGGCTACGAGCGTCCCGAAGGCGCTTTCTGAAGGGTGCCGGGATGACAGCGCTTGGCGCCGCTGCCATCGCGGCGGGTGCGTGCGGCGGTGACAGCAGCAGTAGCAGCGGCGGCGGGAAGACCCCGTCAGCGGGCGGCTCTCCGAGTTCAGGCGGGCCGAAGCAGACAATCCCAACCCTGCCCGAGATCTCGCTGGCGCCGGATATGAAGAGCATCATGAGCGGCACGCCGGTCAAGGGCGGAATCTTCAACCCCGTCCTCGGCGGCGGGATACCGGACCAGTACGACCCGCCTCGCGACGCGGGCTATCCAGGCCTCCAGGTGGCCGGTGGCTGCCTCTCCAACCTTATCCGCGCCCGATATCCAATCCTCGGAGACCTGACGATTGAGCCAGACCTCGCCGAGAAATGGGAGCAGGCAGACAACCAGACGGTGGTCTTCCACATCCGGCCGAACGCCAAGTGGCAGAACGTGGCGCCAGTCAACGGCCGGGCGCTGGTAGCCCAGGACATCAAGAACGCCTTCGACTACTGGCGCACGCCGCAGCCCGACTACGTCATGGCGCCGATGTTCTCGATGATCGACCGCATCGACGTGCCCGATGCCACGACCGTCAAGGTCCACACCTCCTTCCCCTACGCGCCACTGATCCTGAACCTCGCCGATATCTGGGCGAAGATCATTCCCCAGGAGCAGTTCCAGGGCGACCTGGCGAAGCAGAAGCCCGTTGGGAGCGGGCCCTTCATCTTCGACCACTTCACCAACGGCGTGGAGTACGTCCTGAAGCGAAACCCCGATTACTACATCTCGGGTCACCCGTATCTGGACGAGATCCACTGGCACGTTTTTGACGCGACAAACCCGAACCTCGCGCCGGCCGCCTTCAAGTCCAAGCAAACCGATGCAGGTGGGGCCGCGACCATCCCGCTGGCCCTGGACCTGATCAAGGCCACACCGGACGCAAACTGGGGCTGGCGCTACGGCGTGCTCAACCCGTTGATGTTCAACAACTCGGTCGGAACATTCAAAGACGAACGCCTCCGCCAGGCCGTCATGTATGCGATCGACCCGGACGCGATCATCAAGATCCAGTGGCAAGGATTCGGCCAGCCGGGCCAGCAAATCCCGCTCTGGTACAAAGACTACCGCCTGGCCGACTCAGAGCTGCCGAAGCGCGACATCGCCAAGGCCAAGCAACTCCTGAGCGCCGCCGGGCAGCCCAACCTGAAGGTCACCGACAAGACGTTCCAGGGAGGCCAGCTGGCATTCGGCACCACCCAGGTGCAGCAAGCATTGGGCGAGGCCGGCATCACGATGAATATCCAGCAGATGCAGTGGGCCGACTGGCGCGTGAACGTCTACGGCGCCAAGGGCGATTTCGAAATGACCATGGGTGGCGAGTTCGACTACCTCAGCCTCGACCGGCAGCTCTACAACTCCTACCACTCGAAGGGCGCGGGCAACAACCGCCACGTCAACGATCCGCAACTCGACAAGATGCTCGACGACGCCCGCGGCATTTTCGACCACGCCAAGTCGGTGACGGCCTACAAGGCCATCTCCAAGTACATCACCGACCACGCCATCAACATCGCTCTCCCCAACGGCACGGCGCCGACCGGCACACAGCCGTGGGTGAAAGGGTGGTTCACCCAGTGGAGCGCCGGAGCGCTGCTGGAAATGAACCACCTCGACGAAGTGTGGATCGCACCGCACTAGCGATTCCAGAGCATCGCTGCCGGGGCCGCCGTCCCCTCCCGGCCGCGGCAGCGAGGCCCGATCCCCAAATGGAGGCCGTGTGTGTCTGCCTATGTCCTTGGTCGGCTCGCGTCTGCGTTCATCACTATTCTTGGCACGTCGTTCCTCGTCTACACCGCGGTGCGGTTTCTGCCGGGTAGTGCGGTAGACGTGATCGCTTCGACCAGCACCGTCGGCGGCCCACACGCAAAGGACAAGATTCGCCATGATCTTGGGCTCGACGAGTCCCTGCCCGTTGGCTACGTCCATTGGCTCAGCGACGTGGGCAGGGGCGATTTTGGCAAGAGCCTGATTAACGGCCAGCCGATCGGCGCCTATATCAAGGAAGGGATCCCGGTCAGCATCGAGCTCGGCCTGATGTCGCTCTTCTTCGGCATCGTGTTCGGTGTTCCGATCGGGGTGATATCCGCGGTCGCACAGGATTCGTGGCTGGACATCATCTTACGCACGCTGGCGATCCTGCTACTCGCCGTGCCGGGCTTCCTCATCGCGACAATCGTGATCGTGGTCTCTTCCCGGCTCTGGAACTGGAACCCGCCCATCACCTACATCAAGCTCGCGGATGATCCGATCCACAACCTGGGCCAGTTCCTGCTGCCGGCGGTCATCCTCGGTTTCAGCTCCGCCGCGGCGCTCATGCGGTTCACGCGAACGGCGATGCTCGAAGTCTACCGGCAGGACTACGTGCGAACCGCCCGTGCCAAGGGGCTCAGCGAGCGCGTCGTCGTCCTCCGCCACGCGTTCAGAAACGCGATGGTGCCGATCCTCAGCGTGATTGGCATCTTTCTTGCGTACATCGTCGGCGGGACCGTGATCTTCGAGCAGATCTTCCAGCTGCCGGGCGTCGGACGCTTCCTGCTTTCGGAGGTGAACACGCGGGACTATCCCGGCGTGCAGGCGATTTCACTTATCTTCGCAACGGTCGTGGTGCTGGTGAACCTGGCTACGGATCTCTCCTACACGTTCGTTGATCCGCGCGTGAGGTATTAGCGTGGCGAACAGCACTCCAGCCGCGATTCTCGATCCGGGCGGGGTCATCGACGTAAAGCCGCGGCGCCCACGCCCGCTCCTCGTTCGCGTGCTGATCCAGCTCGTGCGCGAAAAACACCTGGGATTCTGGGGCGGCCTCGTACCGATCGTTCTGGTGATCCTCCTTGCGGTCTTCGCGTCCCAGATCTCGCGCGGAGCCGCGCCGAACCACCAGGACGCCGACTCCCTCCTCAAGGGCCCGAATGCAGCGCACTGGCTGGGGACGGACGAATACGGGAGAGACGTCCTGTCTCGCGTCGCCCATGGTGCGCGCGTCTCGTTGCTCGTGGGGTTTATGTCGGTCCTTCTCGGAATCAGCGTTGCCACCGTGATCGGCATGGTCTCAGGCGGTTTCGGAGGCTGGGTTGACCTCGCGCTCCAGCGGGTGGTCGACGTGATCATGGCGTTCCCCTCGTTCGTCCTGATCCTCCTCATCGCCTCCATCCTCGGCCCCGGCGAACGGAATACGATCATCGCGATCGCCGTCTTCCTCGTGGCCGGTCCTTCGCGGGTGATACGCGCCCAGGTGCTGACGGTGAAACAGAACATGTATGTGGAGGCCGCGCGGTCGATAGGATGCTCCTACCCACGCGTCCTCCTGCGTCACATTCTCCCGAACGTCTTTGACGTCATCGTTGTCATTGTCAGCATTAACATCGCCTTTGCGATCATCACTGAGGCGGCGTTGAGCTTCCTCGGCCTGGGCATCCCGCCGCCGAACCCCGACTGGGGAGGAATGGTCAGCGGGACCGAGACCGCGTATCTGGCGAAGGCGCCGTGGATCATCGCCTCAGCGGGTAGCGTGCTCGCGATCACGGTCTTTGCATTCAACATGCTCGGTGACGCGCTGCGAGACATCCTCGATCCGCGCCTACGGCAGCTCTAACGCCCTCGCCTGTCGCGGCCACGTTCGGGCGGCTCGCGCTGACGCACCGGGGCGGTGGGCGCGCCAGTCACGATGAGAAACCGTCGCTGGGCCGGGCATCAGCGCGCTGATCGGTTGGCTGCATTCGCGGGTTATCTCGCCCAGGGCAGCGCGGCCAGGCTACGGTGGCCAGGTAAGGTGCGTCCGCCATCCTCCCTGGCAGGCATTACAAGAGGCCCTCGTGACGAGGGCCTCTTTGCTTGGGGCGAAGCGCAGACGACGGGACGATGTGGTTCCCGCCCTGCCAGCAGCGAGGTCACGAGTCAGCTGTGGCGGCGGGTCGTCCGGTAGGCCACAAAGACGCCGACGGGCAGAGACCCGAGGGCGAGCAGCGCGAGAAGCGCCAGGACTGTCATATCGAACCTTCTTATATTTGAAATAAGATTCCCTGTCGGCCAGAGCCTAGCGCGCCGCCTGGCGAGAAACAGGAGACCATCGGCCCAGATCTTTGGGCCTATGTGGCCATGCGCCGCGCGCAGACAGCCGGGCCGGGGATCACTCGATCGCCAACTGGACAAAGGGTCGCGAGGGCGTCGCCTCTGCGAGGCAGCCGGGACTCAGGCGAGAACGAGCGCGTCGCGGGGCATCCCGCGCAACGAAAACGGCCCGGCGTGGTCGATTCGCACGCCGACGAGAGAGCCTGCGCGAACCGGCGTGTCAACATGCACGAGCTTGCCAGTCCTCGTCCGGCCGAACGGCTGCTCGCCGCGCACGCCTTCAACCAGGATCTCCTGCACGGAGCCGACGTACGTCGTGTTGATCTCCTGCGAGATACGCGCCTCGATCTCCTCGACACGGCGAAGGCGGCGCGCCTTTTCGGCCGCGAGCACGTCGTCATCGAGTGTCCGGAAGGCGATCGTCCCGGGACGCGGGGAGTAGGCAGCGACGTGGACCTTGTCGAACCGAAGCCGCTCGAGCAGTTCGCAGGTCTCCTCGAAATCCGCCTCGGTCTCGCCGGGGTAGCCAACGATCACATCGGTCGTGATGCCCGCGTTGGGCATCAGCGCGCGCAGCTCGGCGATCTTCTCCAGGTACTCGGCCTTCGTGTAGCCGCGGCGCATCGACTCGAGCACCCGGTCGCTTCCTGCCTGGAAGGGCAGGGAGAAGCACTCCATGACCTTCGGCAGCTCGGCCACGGCTTCGAGGATGCGGTGCGTCATGTCCTTCGGGTAGGAGGTGAGGAAGCGAATGCGAGCGAGTCTGGCGAGCGCGGAGAGCTCGCGCATGAGATCACCGAGGTCGGGCTGGCCGCCGAGATCGTGGCCGTAGGCTTCAACCGTCTGGCCGAGGAGGGTGACTTCGCGCACGCCGTTAACGGTGAGGTAGGCGACCTCGCGGACGATCTCGTCCATCGGGCGGCTCTTCTCGCGGCCGCGGCGGTAGGGAACAATGCAGTAGGTGCAGAACTTGTTGCATCCGTGGACGATCGGGACGTAGGCGGCCGGCCCTTCGGGAACCGCATAAGTAGCCGGCCAGAATTCGCCGCCGAGATCCTCGGCCGGCGCCTCGACGAGCTCCATGATCGGGTCGAACTGCTGCGGCCGCGCGAAAACGTCGACCTGGGGGAAGCGCTTCCGCAGATCGTCGGTCTTGAGGCCGACCATGCAGCCCATGAGCGCGACCTTGAGGCCAGGCTTCTCGCGCTTCAGCTCGCGCACGCGCCCGAGCTTCGAATAGGCGCGGTCCTCCGCGTGCTGGCGGACGCTGCAGGTGTTCAATACGACAACGTCGGCGCGCTCGATGCGATCGGTGGCCTTGAGCCCGAGGCGCTCGAATCCGGCGGCCAGCTTTTCGCTGTCCGCCTGGTTCATCTGGCAGCCGACGGTCCAAAGGTAGTATCTGGTGGTCATGCGCGTTGCCGGGAAAATGGCTGGTGGAAAGTGGCGGAGGGGGAGGGATTCGAACCCTCGACTGAGCTAAACACCCAGTAAGCGCTTAGCAGGCGCCCGCACTCGGCCACTATGCGACCCCTCCGTGCAGAAGGTCATTGTAGGGGCGGGCCGTTAGTTTGGTCACGCCGCGGCCGAGCAGCGAACCGCGTGCGAGCCGGCGCTCCTGCGAACAACCTTCCAAGGACCGAGACACCCGACCTTGGGCGCATCCAGCATTCCGGGGCGTATCCCGTAGTCGCCAACCGAGGGTGGTGCGATCTCGCGTTGATACTCACGATGCTGCTCGGTTCGAACCAACGAGCTCTGCCGCGACGTTGAGCTGCACCAGCAGCCTGCTCCCATTCGCTATTGGACGGCACTCCGGCCTGGCATCTTTAACTCTATCTTAACTATTGTTGACGCAAATACAATTCGCGTGCTATTAGTCCGTCCGAATTTTGGTATAGCGCGATTCTATCGTGAGAAGGACAATCCAGGTGCGCATGCGATGGGCCGTTGCCGTGACGTTCTCCGCACTCTTGCTGGCTATGCTGGGCGTGCCTGCGACACAGGTGGCGGCGCAAACGCCACCTGGCCTGACCGTCGCGCCTGGTGGCACCGACACCACCACCTGTGGAGCCGCGACGAGTCCCTGTAAGACCATCACCCAGGCTCTGGCCAACGCTCCCGCTGGCGCGACCATCACCGTGCAGAGCGGCACCTACCCGGAGATGGTCGTCGTTTCGAAGCAGGTAGCGCTTCTCGGCCAGCAAGCCACCATCGACGCCACCGGGCT
Organism: Chloroflexota bacterium; assembly: GCA_021823905.1. GTDB lineage: Bacteria > Chloroflexota > Dehalococcoidia > Tepidiformales > Tepidiformaceae > JAKALX01. The sequence continues at coordinate 12,746 of JAKALX010000039.1, forward strand.
CGTCAACGGCATCCTTCTGAAAGCCTCGGACAGCACCGTGAGCGGCTTCACCGTCCGGAACGCCCAGGGCGAAGGCATCGTTGCCATGTCCGTTTCGAACGTGACCATCAGCTACAACGTTGTGCTCAACAACGACAAGGGCGCGCACACGAACGTTACCAGGGAATGCCAGGATGCTGGCCCCGTGCCGGGTGACTGCGGAGAGGGCCTGCACCTGATGAGCGTGGCGAACTCAAGGATCTTCAACAACGATGTCGAGCACAACGTCGGTGGCTTGCTGGTAACCGACGAGCTTGGCCCGACCCACGGCAACGTGATCTCCAACAACACGGTCTCGAACAACGCCGAGGACTGTGGCATCACGCTCGCGTCGCACAACGCCCAGGCGCTTTCCGCCACCGGCCACCGGCAGCCCGAGAGGGGCGGCGTCTATAGCAACCGCGTCGACGGGAATACCGTCGCGAGCAACGGTGACGGTGGGGTCGGCATTTTCGCCCCGTTCCCCGGCGCTTCGGCCTACGACAATACCGTCTCGAATAACTCGATCAGCGGGAACGGCATGCCGGGGATCGCCGTACATTCTCATGCGCCAAACCAGGACATGAACGGCAACACCTTTGTCAACAACACGATCGCCAAGAACAACGTGACCGGCGACACGGATGCGGGGGACATGCAGACGACGGGCATCCTCCTTTCGTCGGCCGTCGGGCCGATCACGGGGACGACCATCAGCGGGAACCAGATCAGCGACAACGCGTTTGGCATCTGGGTCACCGCGAACGTCGCGACGACCGGATTTGCAGGCAATACCTTCACAGGCGTGGGCGCCGAGCTTCAGGTGCAGCGGCCGGCTAGGCCGGCTGCCCCGGCTCCGCCCAGGACAGGTGACGGCGTCGGGCCGGGGGCGTCCAGCTCGTTCAATTCCGACCTCGCGGTGATCGGCGGATTCACGCTGATTCTCGGGGCCGGTGGCATCGCCGCGACCTGGATGAACGCCCGGCGCAGGCGCTCGGCGCCTCGCTGATCCCGGGGGCGCAATCCGCGCTTCTTCGGCCGAAAGTACGTCACGGGACCTATCGAGGAGGATGGCCAGTGGTTCAAGGCACGCAAGCGATGGCCTCTATTGGGCCTGGTCACGCAGCGCAGCCGCCTGCGGCGCCAGAGTTCCAGATAGTGCCCCTCCGGGGCCTCCCGATCGTCGCCCTCGTGCTCGTGGCCCTCGTCGTCGCAATTGTTGGCAACTGGCTGTGGGCGCTCGATTTCTTCCATGTTGCCGGTGGCGGGCTCTGGACCGGTATCGACCTCTTCGTCGGCCTCGTGATCGGACCGATCATTGGACGCATGTCTGTCGAGTCGCGCGTTGAGTTTTCCATCCGGTTCATGCCGAAGATGCTCCTGATCATGCCGACGCTGGTCACCGTGACGCTAGCGTCGGGCTGGCAGCTTGGCCGGAGACTCGGCGATCTTGCCGTCGAGTACCCCCAGCATTGGTGGCTGACCGCCTCGTACGTCGTCGTTGGGGTGATGGCCGTAATCGCGCTGGGCGTCCTTGAGCCGGCGAACCTCGGCGTGCTGTTCGAGCTCAAGAAGCCGGAGCCCGACGGAGAACTCATTGGCCGCCTGATGCGCCGCTTCGTCTACACAGCCGGCATCACCGGCGTGATGCAGCTTGCCACGCTGGTGATCATGACGAAGGTCGCAACATGGTAGCCCGAGCGCGCGAAACAGGAGCCGAGCCTCAGAGCCGCCACACGCTACCCCCGGTGGCGGAAGTTGCGATGGTGACGCTCCTCTTGGTCATCGTCGCGGGAATCATCACCGCCGCCTATCTTCCGGATACGGCTCCCCTCTGGCTGCCGGCCGCTCTGCTCGCCTGTGCGGTGGCGCTTCTGGTCGTCAACGCGGTGATGCTCGGCAAGGTCCGCTCATTCGCGTGGGATAAGTTCTTCCTTGTTGCGAAATGGGCCCTGGTCGCCTACGCCGTTATCGCGGGCATGCTCGAGTATGTGTTCATCGTCGACGGCACGCCCGCGAAGGTGCTCACGCTGTTGACGGGCATGCTCCTCGTATTCGCGATAAACATCCCCTTGCTCTTCGCGTTCTCGGTGGCAAGATATCAGGCCCCTCCGGGAGAGCGTTGAGGCTCCGGCGAATCGAGCGGCGCCGCGGGCAGCGCTGAAAGCTGCCGCTTGCCAACCCGATTTCGCTGCGCCATCCAGGAGGTTCGCCCGGTACCGGGGACGCCGATCG
>JAKALX010000452.1 GCA_021823905.1 Chloroflexota bacterium
GCGAGTGAAAGCACTGATCCTGACGATCAAGGGCCGCGGCCTCGCGCTCCGCGAAGCCTGGCTCACGAGCGACGCCGAGGTTGTCTCGTACATGGACGTCGATCTCAGCACCGATCTCGCGCACCTCCCCCGGCTGATCGGGATGGTGGCGGACGGCGGCTGCGACGTGGCCATCGGCAGCCGTCTCGCTCGTGACTCGCAGACGGACCGTCAGCTCAAGCGCGAAATCACGTCGCGCGGCTACGTGTTCCTCATCCGGGCAACGTTCCCGCGCCTTCGCATCACCGACGCGCAGTGCGGGTTCAAGGCGCTGAGTCGCGCCGCCGCCCAGGCGCTCGTCCCGAAGATCGAGAACCGCATGTGGTTCTTCGACACCGAGCTCCTGATCCTCGCCCAGCGGCACGGCTTCAAGATCTGCGAGCTGCCGGTGCGCTGGGTGGAAGACCGGGACACGAAGGTCAAAATCCTCAAGACAGCGACGGAGGACATCCGCGGGCTCGTGCGAATGCGATTCCGGCGTTCCTGAGCTCACGCTTAAGGGATTCCTCGCACGTGGTTGGCGGCCGGTAAGGACGAGACGCGGGCGTTTGATCGGGGGTGGGGCCGATGGTATAACTTGCCCTTGCTACGCGATTCACAAACGCACGCGGCTGGCGCTGCCATGCCTTAGCGCTATCGCGACCGCAAGGGGGAGGCCGGTCGACTTGGAATTCTCGAATCTTCCGCATGACTATGCCGAAACTCTCGAACTGGTGTTCGTGGGCATCACCATCGTCATCTCGCTCGCCATCATGGTCGTCTTCGGCCAGTGGTGGCAGAAGTAGCGAGAGAAACAATGGCTGTCGAGACTCCTGCCGGGCCAACCCTCGCGGACAAACTGTACGACAAGCTCTTCCATAACTATGTGTGGAAGTCGATCTTCCGCACGGGTTATCCCAACACGCCGCGCAACCAGATGCTGGTTGTCGCGACCAACGTCTTCCTTCACCTTCACCCGACGCGCATCCACCGCACGCACGTCAAAATCACCCACACGTATTGCCTGGGCGGGCTCTCGTTCTTCATGTTCCTGGGGCTCACGGTGACGGGCATCCTGCTGATGTTCTACTACGTGCCGAGCGTCGAACGCGCCTACCTGGACATACAAAACATCCAGACGACCGTCCAGTTCGGCCAACTGATGCGCAACATGCACCGCTGGATGGCGCACGCAATGGTCATCCTCGTGTTCCTGCACATGATGCGCGTGTTCTACACGGGCGCCTACAAGCCGCCGCGTGAGTTCAACTGGGTGGTCGGGGTCATCCTCCTCGTCCTGACCTTCCTCCTCAGCTTCACGGGCTACCTCCTCCCGTGGGACCAGCTCGCGTTCTGGGCGATCACGGTCGGCACGAACATCGCCGGTTCGGCGCCGGTTCTCGGGCCGAAGACGCGCTTCTGGCTGCTCGGCGGCTTCGAAGTGGGCCCCGATTCGCTTATCCGCTTCTACACGCTGCACGTCATCGGCCTGCCGCTGCTGGCCGCCATTTTCATGGCGGTTCACTTCTGGCGCATCCGCCGCGACGGTGGCCTTGCCCGGCCGCTCTAGGCCCAAGACTGCAAGCAGGATAGGAACGCAATGGCAACAGCCGTAGTCGCCCGGCCGGTCGCGCGCCCCCAACCCCGTGCTCGAGACGAAGAAGTCCTCGTCTGGCCCGATCTCGTCTTCATCGAGTTCATCGCGGCCATGGTCTTCACGCTCACGCTCTTCCTCCTCTCGTACCTGGTGAACGCTCCGCTGCTCGATCAGGCGAACGCGGACGTCACCCCGAATCCGTCGAAGGCGCCGTGGTACCTGCTGAACCTCCAGGAGCTCCTTCTGCACATGAACGCCGCGATGGCTGGCGTGATCGTGCCAACCGTCTGGCTCGTCATCATGGGTGCGTTCCCGTATTTCGACCGGGACAACGAGGGGCAGGGCCAGTACTTCGCCACCGAGAATTCGGTCCGGATCACGATCGCCAGCGCGATTGTCGGCTTCGTCGGCACCTGGGGCCTCATCATCTGGGACAGCGGGAAGGGCGCCTATCTCGTCAACAAGTGGTTCGGCATTTCCGGCGGTAGCAATCTCGCGTTCCTCGAGAGCGAGCGCTCGATCCAGCAACAGCTACCCTGGCCCGAGTGGTCGACGCACATACCCTACCTCCCGTTCCGGGGAGTCACGATCCTTGGCCAGCAGTTCCTCAATCTGAACTTCCCCGCATGGCTGGTCGAGCAGGCGATACCCACGGCGGTCCTGGTCGGTTTCCCGTGCATGTTGATCTATGTGCTCTGGAGGAAGGGCTGGGTCGTCACGCGGCGTGACGTGCTGCTGGCGCTCTTCAGCGGCTTCGTTGCGGCCTACGGCGTGTTGACGCTTTCCGGCACGGCGTTCCGGGGGCAGGGCCAGGAGCTCGTCTTCCCGTGGGAGCTCAAGGTCAGCGAAGGCATTCCGGGGCAGGAGTAAGCGAGAACGATGGCAGCAACGCAAGCAAACCCCCGCGCCGGGCGGATCGAAGTCGCCCGCCAGGCCGAAGCACGCAAGATCGCTCGCCGGTCGTTCCTGCGCGTGAGCGTCTTTGCCGGGCTCACGCTCGGCCTGGGATCGTGGATCGTGGGCTTCCTCGGTTTCTTCAACCGCCGCAAGCCGGTCGGGTTCGGCGGCGTTGTGACCGTGATCAAAGCCTCGATTCCGCCCGCCGGCGCCGACCCGGCGCGCATCTCCGAGGGCAAGTTCTGGCTCTCGAACCTTCTCGGCGCGCAGGGCGACGTGTTCCAGGTCGGCGGCACCGGCGGGCTGCTTGCCCTCTATTGGAAATGCCCCCACCTGGGCTGCACGGTGCCCTGGAACCCGAACTTCGACGGCGGGGCGGTGAACTTCCCCGGCATCATCGGCTGGTTCCGCTGCCCCTGCCACGGCTCCACGTATTCGCGCGCCGGCGTACGCGTCTACGGTCCGGCGCCCCGGCCGATGGACACCATGCTCCTGAGCGTTAACAGCGACGGCTCACTGAGCGTCAACACCGGCAAGATCACGCTCGGCGGCCCCGACAACCCACTCCGCGCTGTCAGCTACAACGGCTAGGAAGAGGCACGCGTGAATACTCAGAAACAGATTCTGGTCATGGTCGTCCTCCTCTTCGCGATGGTGGGCGGTTGCGCCGCCTACACACTGGTGGACATCCCACACCGCGCGGTGATCCAGACGAAGTGGACCCAGGAAGAGTCGGTGAGGCGCGGCGCGCTCCTCTTCGCGAACAACTGCCGCACCTGCCACGGAATCCAGGGCGAAGGCGGCGTCGGGCTCGTCCTCAAC
>JAKALX010000040.1 GCA_021823905.1 Chloroflexota bacterium
TTCCTCGAGGAGTACTCGCACGGCTCGGCGCCGGAGGTCTTCCTCGCCTATTGCGCCGCGAAGACCAGCCGCATCCGCCTCGGTCACGGGATCGCGCTGACGCTCCCGGCGATCAACCACCCGGCCCGAATGGCCGAACGCGCGGCGACGCTCGACATCCTCAGCGGTGGCCGGCTTGAGTTCGGGACAGGTCGCGCGGCGACCTGGACAGAACTTGGCGGCTTTGGCTGCGACCCGGACGACACGCGCGAGATGTGGGAGGAGTCGGTGCGGGCGGTTGCGAAGATGTGGACCTCGGACGAGTTCGGTTGGGAGGGCCGGCACTTTTCCATGCCGCCCCGGAATGTCCTCCCGAAGCCGCTGCAGAAACCGCACCCGCCGCTCTGGGTGGCGGTCCAGTCGCCCGAAACAGCCACCCTGGCCGGCCGCCTCGGTCTGGGGATGCTCGGCGTCAGCCTCGGAGACCCTCGCGCCTACAGTGAGCTCGTGGATGGCTATCGCCACGCCATCCGCGCCGCCGAGCCGATTGGCGCCGCCGTTAACGAACAGGTCAACGCCGTCGCCTTCATGCATTGCGGCGAGGACGACGCCGAGGCGCGAGCCCTCGGTGCGATGGCCGCGGCGCAGTTCCGGGTTCGTGCCAGCCACGTCGTCAGCGTCGCGAGCGTGTACCCGTCGCCCGCTTACCGCTCCCATTCGCTTGCGGCGCCATTGCGCGAGCGTCCTGGAGACGTCGCCGGGACCGTCAACGAGGGAACCCCGATTGGCGATCCCCGGGCGTGCATCCGCGCCCTCAAACGCTGGGAAGAGGCCGGGGTCGACCGCCTGCTCTTTCTGGTCAACACCGGAGAGACGATTCGCCAACGCCTGGTTCTCGATTCGCTCCACCTCTTCGCCCGCGAGGTCATGCCTGCATTTGAATCGGCCGGCTCCTAAACTGCATCCGATGCGACGACTCCTCTCGCTCGGCGCGGCATTGTTGGCGATGGCCAGCGTGACCTCCGTCTTCGCCCACGCCGAGCCGGCGACGGTCAAACCTGGCGACGGCGCCGTGCTCGCTCAGCCGCCAACCGAGGTCGTCATCGAGATGACCCAGGAGATGGCGCGGCAGGCAGGCGCCAACGACATCGAGGTTTTCGACCCGGCGGGCCGGAAGATCACCACCGTCAGCGCCGTGATCGACAATGGCGACCGCAAGCGTCTGAGCGTCCCCTTGCCCACGGGCCTGGTGGTCGGCGCGTACACGGTGAGGTGGAAGACCCTGAGCGCCGACGATGGTGACGCCGCCAACGGGCAGCTCTCGTTTACTTACGACCCCTCGAAACCGCCGAGCCCCGGCAAAGAGAACCTCGTGGAGCTCGCGGCCGGGGCCACCGCCAGCGCAACGGCTTCCGGAGGGTTCGGCTCGGGTGGCGGTGGCGGCACGTCGTGGGTGCTTCTCGTCGCGGTGGCGGTCGCGATGCTCGCGATCGGTTCGGGCGGAACCTTCCTCCTCGTCCGCAAGAACGGCCCATGAGGCGGCTGCCGGCGGTCGTGGCCTTGCTCGGGGTCGTTGCCCTGCTGGCGCTTCGCCCCGCCAGCGCATTCGGCCACGCGGCCCTCCTCCTCTCGGATCCGGCTCCGAACGCCTATCTCCAGAAACCGCCCGCGCAGATCTCCCTCACCTTCAGCGAGCCGCTCGACGACCGGGCAAGCAAGATCCGGCTGCTCGATTCCACCGGCGCCGGCGTCGCGGTCGGGAAGCTTACGTTCTCGCGCAATTCGCTGAGCATGACGGTCGAGCTCCCGAGGCTCTCCCCCGGCGTCTACAACGTCCTCTGGGCAAACCTGTCGAGCACCGACGGACACGCCTTGCAAGGCTCGTACCCGTTCACCGTCCTCAATCCCGACGGCAGCGTTCCCCAGGGCGTCAACCAGGTGTCCGGTCTCGGCCCGGGCAACGACCCACCGCCCGTCGCGGAAGGCGTCGCCGTCCGGGCGCTGTCGCTGCTCGGGCTGGCGGTCGTCGCTGCCGGGACGTTACTCGTCTTGCTCTGGGGAAACGCCGGCGCCGCGGCACGGCCCGGGCTTGAGCGCACCATCTACTTCGGCGCTGTGATCCTTGGGATCGCAACCGTCATGAACCTCGCGTCCATCCGCGACGCCTACGCCGGCGTGCCGCTCAGCGACGTGGTTTTCCATACCAGCTCCGGCGGGTACTGGCTGACGCGCGTTGGCGCCGTGATGCTGGCGGCCGTTGGCGCCACGTTCGTGCGCGATGCGCCCCGTCGCGCGTCCTGGGGCCTGCTGGCGGTCCTCGGGGTGTATCTCTGGGCCTACACCGCCACGAGCCACGCCGCCGCTGGGACGGGAAGCGCATGGGCGCGGGGCATCGACTTCGCCCACGCGCTGTCGGCGATTCTCTGGATCGGAGCCGTCCTCGGCGCCGCCGTGAGCGCGCGCCTTCTCTGGCGCAACGCAAAGTACCACCAGCTCATGCCGCGGTTCTCGACGCTCGCCTCTCTCCTCGTGTTCATCCTCCTGGCGACAGGGATCTTCTCGTCCTTCATCGAAGTCGACACGCCTTCGAAGCTCCTCGACACCCGCTACGGGATAACGCTGCTGGTCAAGCTGGCGCTCATAGTCCCGCTCCTGGCGATGGGGTTCTACAACGCGCGCTGGGGCGGCAAGCGGCTCGCCCGCCTGGACCCCGGCGAGCCCCGCCGGTTCATCGCCGTCGCAACGATCGAGGTGGCGCTCGGCCTCGCGGTCTTCCTCACGGCCGCATTCCTGACGCAGACCACCGTCACCAAGGCCATCGTCATACAACGCGAGGCGAAGGCGTTCGATCAGACCACGCCGGCGCAGGATCTCGACGTCTCCCTTCATGTGGATCCGAACCGGACGGGATTGAACACGTTCCGGGTCGGGCTGACCGCCAGCAACGGCGCGAAAGTCGATGCCCAGCGCGTCCGAGTGACGTTCCGCTACAGCGACGATCAGACGGTTGGGCCGTCGACACTCACCCTCCAGCAGAGCGGGCCCGGTTCGTACGCGGGCCAGGGTCCCTACCTGCCCCTCGAGGGGAACTGGCGCGTTGAAGTGGAAATCCGGCGCGAGAATGTGGACGACGTGGTCACGTTCTTTGCGGTGCGGCCGGCTGGCCAGCAGGTGAACACACTCAATCGCGGCGGCGCCTGGGACGACCCGTCGCCGAATCTTGGCTGGAACGAGTTCGGCGGACTGGCGCTGCTCGTCATCGGCTTTGGCTTTGCGCTGTTCCGCGGCCCGATCGGCAGCGCCGGCCGCCGTGGGCGCCTGGTGGCGAACAGCGGGTCCACGCTCGGTTTCGGCCTGGGCGTCCTGCTCCTGTTTGGCGTCCATAGTCATGCCCCAACGGTTGTCGTGCCGGCGAATCCGATATTCCCGGACGCGAACTCAGTTGCCACCGGGCGCTTCCTCTACGCGAACAACTGCGCCGCCTGCCACGGCAAGAACGGCGTCCCCCCGTCAGGCCTCGACCTGAGCCCCTATCCGCTGGACCTGACCGTCCATGTGCCACTGCACTCCGACGGCGTCCTCTACAACTTCATCGCCCACGGCGTGAAGGGCAGCGCGATGCAGGGCTGGCTCGACAGCGGCCAGTTGACGCAGGAGCAGATCTGGCACCTGGTGAACTTCCTCCGAACGCTGACGCCCCAGAACAAGTAGGCCCAAAGCTCAGCGTGAAAGGGACCCGACGAGCGACGCCCGCTGCGACACTTCGATCCAGTTGCCGCCCGGGTCGCGGATGAAGCTCACGCGGGCGGTCGTCCCGAGCGTCACGGGCGGACGGCCTTCCTCGGCGCCCAATTCCAGGAATCGGGCCTGTTCGGCGTCGCAGTCGAACACCTGGACGGTGAGGTAGCGGAAGCCTTTCGCCCGCATCTCCCCGGCGCGCACGGCCGCCGGGTCGTGCTCGATGACGATAATCGAATCTCCACAGCGGAATCGATCCGGGCCCGCGGCGTCCAGTGCGAGAATCCGACCGTAGAAGTCGTGGAACGCAGCCTCATCTCGCACCGCCACGCGAACCGCGATGCCTTCGATTCCCTCAAATCCGGGAGGGACCAGCGTCACCCGGTTTCCGTCCGGGTCGGCAAGGTGGTGTGGCGACTCGACCCCCGCGCTGGCGATGAGCAGCTCGCGGTATCCGGCCGGCGGCTCGGGCGGGAGCGGGTCACGCGCGTCGTTTAGTTTGAACACGGATCCGTTCATCGCATGCCGGTGCTGGCGCACACCCCCGCCGAGGGGAAGCAGCTCTTCGAACGGAAGGCCCGCTACGTTCTGCCAGAACTCCAGCATCCGCGCCGCGTTGTTGGTGAACACCCCGACGTCGACGTGGTTCTTCGCCAGCCTCACTGACAGCTCCCCCTCGCGGAGCCAAATAGTCCGCGCTCGCGTACAATCCCGGTTGACACTGCCCCCGGTGGGCACGCTGATTCTACGCCGGAGGGCGCCAGACCATGGTCACGATCCACGGTAACGTCAAGCCAGAAGACGATTACACCCATCCTCTCGGACCCGAGGAGAACTTCAACGAGTCCGTCTACTTCAATTTCTTCGACCGCGAGAAGCAGATGGGCGGGTTCCTGCGCATTGGCAACCGCGCAAACGAAGGCCATGCCGAGATGACGGTCATCGTCTATCAGCCGGATGGCACCGCGCTTTTCAACTACAAGCGGCCACAGATCACCAGCAACGATGGCTGGAACGCCGGCGGCCTGAAGATCGACGTGCTCGTTCCCGGCGAGAAGATCCGGACCATCTACGACGGCTCGGCGGTCTTCCTCAAGGATCCCACCGAGATGCGCGAACCCGGCGACGCCTTCAAGAACAACCCGCACAGCCGCGTCCGCCTGGACCTCGTGCACGAAGGCGTGGGGCCGATCTACGGCCACGTCGCCGACCCGAACGACGCAAACGCCCAGAACGACTTCGCCCGCGCCCACTACGAGCAGCACATGCGCGTCACGGGCACCCTCCAGGTGGACGACGGGCCGGTCGTTCAGATCACGGGCCATGGCCTCCGCGACCATTCCTGGGGTCCGCGCTACTGGCAGTCGACACCCAGCTACCGCTGGATCACGGGAAACTTCGGCGACGACGTCGGCATGGTGATTTCGCGCGTTGGCGACCACGTCGGCGGCGTCTTCCACAAGGGCCAGGAGCTGTATCAGATCGTCGGCCTCGACCTGGAGACCGAGCACGACCCGGTAACGAACTACCACCTGTCGCTGAAGGCGCGTGTGAAGCTCTCAAATGGCGAGGAGCACCTCGTGGAGGGCAAGGTGAAGGGGTTCATCCCCCTTCGCAACCGCCGCGCCGGAATGTTCACCCACATCGGCGAAGGCATGACCGAGTACGTCCTGGACGGGAAGCGCGTGGGCTACGGGCTCAGCGAGTACCTCGACCAGGTCGAATAGCCCGTGGATGCAACGACCGTTCGGGAGGGGCTGACGCTCTTTGTCGCCGACAAAGCGGGCGCGGATGAGGTCCAGATAGAGAACCTCGCCCGCCTCTCGGGAGGCGCCTCGCGTGAGACCTGGTCCTTCGACGCGCGAATCTCGCGCGGCGGGACTGTCGAGACCATCGAGGCGATCTTCCGCTGCGACCCCATCCCTGGGCAGCCGACCATGCCTGGCCGTGAGCTGGAGTACCACCTGATCAAGGCGGCCTGGGATAACGGCGTCGTCGTGCCCGAGCCGCTCTGGGATGGCGACGACCGCTTCGGCGTGAAGTTCTTCACCATGCGCCGAGTGCCGGGTGAAACGCTGGGCGGCCGCCTTGTTCGCGGCGAGCAGTACACCGCGGCACGCGAGCTGGTCCCCCAACAGCTCGCCCAGAGCCTTGCTCGCATCCACCACGTGGCGGCGGCCGGCCATCCCGAGCTTGCGCGGCTCCCCGGGCCCGAACCAGGCAAGTCGCCGGCGCTGGCGGAGCTCGACCACTACGAGCAGGCCTACCGCCAGGCGGCGCCGAATCCCCATCCGATCTTCGAGCTGGCCTTCCGCTGGTGCCACCAGAACCTGCCGGACGTACCCCAGAGCGTGCTCGTGCACGGCGATTACCGGCTCGGGAACTTCATCTTCGGCGAAGAGGGCCTGCGTGGCGTCATCGACTGGGAGCTCGCGCACTGGGGCGACCCGATGGAGGACATCGGCTGGCTGGCCGTCCGATCCTGGCGCTTTGGCGGCAAACAGCCGATGGCCGGCGTCGGCGACCGTGAAGCATTCTTCCGGGCGTACGAAGCGGCCGGCGGCCTCCCGGTCGACCGCGAGCGCATCCGCTTCTGGGAGCTCTACGGCAACCTCCGCTGGGGCGTGATCACCATCACCCAGGCGGTCACCTACCTATCGGGACGCAGCAAGAGCGTGGAACTGGCCAGCATCGGCCGGCGTACCGCCGAGACCGAATGGGAACTCCTCAACCTCCTCGAAGGGAAGGGCGACTGATGCAGGACCGTCCGAACGTCGATGAGCTCCTGGAAGCGGTCGCCGGGTTCCTCCACGACGACGTGCTTCCGAATACAACCGGCCGCTTGAGCTTCCACGCGCGCGTCGCCGGGAACGTTCTCCAGATGCTGCGCCGCGAGCTCGCGACGGAAGAAGAACATCTGCAACGCGAGTGGACCGGGCTTGACGCGCTGCTGGGACGCGCTGACCGGCCGCAGTCGCTCGCGCAAGCACGTGCGCAGCTTACCGAGCGGAACCAGGCGCTGGCCGGCCTCATACGGGCTGGGGGCGCTGACGGCGCACCGTTCCGGGAGGCGCTTTTCGCCCACCTCCGCGCCGTGATGCGCGACAAGCTCGGCGTCTCCAACCCGGGGTTGCTGGCCGAGGGTTAGGCTTCGCCGCCCTGGGAGCCGACGACGCCCTTCGAAGTCAGGCGGGCGATCTCGTCTTCGCCGAGCCCGGCCGCGAGCAGAATCTCCCGCGTGTGTTCGCCCAGCAGCGGAGCCACCTGGCCGACTGCTCCAGGGGTCTCGCTCAGCTGCACGTGCAGGCCGACCTGCTTCTGCGCGCCGAAGCGAGGGTGCTGGTAGTCGACGATGTAGCCATTCTCGAGGACCTGAGGATCACCGGGCAGGTCGTCATAGGAGCGGACTGGCGCGACCGGCACGTCTTCTTCACGCAGCCGTTTGATCCAGTACGCCGAGTCCTTCGCCTGGAACGCGGCTTCGAGCAGCGGCTCCAGTTCGCGGCGGTTCTTGAACCTCGGGAAGCCGCGCGCGAAGCGCGGGTCGTCGATCAGCTCCTCGACGCCAAGAGCGCGCGCGAGCCTCGGCCAGAACTTCTGGTCGATGGCGACGACCATCACCCACTTGCCGTCGGCGCACTGGTAGTGGCCCACCGTCGGCGAGGCGCGAAACTCACGCGGCCTGTCCGCGCCGAAGTGGAGCGCGTGCAGCACGTCGGGCGCCTGCAGCGCGAGCTGAGTTCCGAGGAGCGAGACCTCGACCTTCTGCGCGATGCCGAGGCGCTCGCGCACGAACAGGGCCGTCATGATGCCGAAGGCCAGGTTCATCCCGCCCGTCTGATCGGCGAGGCCGGGGAACGGAATCTCCGGGACGGCGCCTGGGCCGCCGCCAGCGCGCTGCGCATATCCGCTGTATGCCTGCGCGATCTGGTCGAACGAGGGCAGCTCAGCGATGGGCCCCTTTGTCCCCCACCCGGTGGCCTGGGCGTAGATGATCCGGGGATTGCGCGCCCGGAAGTCGTCATAACCGAGCCCCCAGCCCTCCATCGTACCCGGCCGGAAGTTCTCAACTACGACGTCGCAGGTCTCGGCCAGGCGCAGGGCGATCTCGCGGCCTTCGGGCGCGCGCAGATCGACGCAGACGGATTTCTTTGATCGGTCCAGCGCCTCCCAGAACCCTGAAAAGCCGTCCGGCTCCCGCCACATCCGCCGCCCGAAGTCGCCGCCCTTGGGATCTTCTACCTTGATAACCTCGGCTCCGAGGTCGCCGAGCATGACCGTCGCGAACGGACCTTGCTGGTAGCGGGTGAAGTCGAGGATGCGGATTCCATCGAGCGCTGCTGTCATGCCCGTCAGTCTAGCGCGCCGCCGCGGCTCGTTCACCAAACTGTCACCGATCGTTCCCTCGCTGCGTGGCCGCGGCGCCCGGCGCGGTCGCTGCGGCGACAGCTTCGAATCCAGCAACGTACCGCTCGATCCGGCCAGGGCGCTGTGCGTCCTGTAACCTCCCGGCCCCTTGGATCCCCGGAATGCGGGACAGCCGGCCCTTCGTTGCCCGTGGGCCAGCCGGATCCCTGTCAGTTTCCGCAGGATCAGCCGATAGAACCATATGAGATGTCTCGACCAACCCCGCTGCGCCGCCGCGACGACCTGTTCATAGCCAGCGTCTTTGCGCTGGGCGCCGTTTGCTTCACGCTTTCATTCTTCGCGCGGACCGGATCCGACATGCTTGGACTTGCCGTGATCGTCGCGCTCTCGTGCATCACCCAGCGGATGTCGATCACGCTCTATTGGAACGGCAGCGTGTCAATCGCCTTCATCGGCACCGTCATGGCAGGCCTGCTCTTTGGGCCGATGGGCGCCGCCCTGACGACGACAGCGGCCGACATTGCGGGGGCAGTCGGGAAGCGGCGGTCTGCCTCGAAATGGCTGTTCAATTTCGGGCACCTCAACGTCGGCGCGCTGATGGCCTCGTTGCCGTGGTTTGTGCTCGGCTGGTCGCGCGGCCCGAGTGACCCCGCGAAGCTGCTTTTCGCCGGTGCAGCGAGCGGGCTCGCGATCTTCCTGGTCAGCTCTGTCGCAGTTTCCGGGATCATCACAATCACCTCTGCCCGTTCGTTCCGTACTTCCTATAGCGAGAACTTCCGCTGGCTCATGCCTCATTACGTGGTCCTCGGCGTCGTTGCCGGCGCGCTGGCGATTCTCTACGACGGTCTCGGCGTTGCCGCTGTTCTCGTTCTGGCGCTCCCGCTCCTTCTGACCCGGTACGCGATGGCCCAGTTCGTCGATCGGACCCGCGACAACGTACTGCGCCTGGAACGCTCGAATGACCAACTGCAGCACGCCTACGTCGAGATCCGCGACATGTCACAGCAGGTGCATGAGGCCTACACCGGCACGCTCGAGTCGCTCGTGACCGCGCTCGACGTCCGCGACCAGGAGACGCGCGGCCACTCCGTGCGGGTGGCGACCCACTCCGTCGACATCGCGAAGTTGCTGGGCATTCAAGACGAGGAAGACCTGGCGTTCATCTACCGTGGCGCGCTCATGCATGACGTGGGGAAGATCGGCGTGCCCGACGCCATTCTCCTCAAACCGGCGAAGCTGACCGAAGAAGAGTGGGAGTTCATGCGCAAGCACTCCGCGATGGGGTACAAGATCCTGGCGCAGGTGCCCTATCTCCGACCCGCCGCAAAGATCGTCCTCGCTCACCACGAGCGCTGGGACGGAGGCGGTTATCCGCGGCGACTGAAAGGGGAGGAGATCCCGCTGGGCGCACGCATCTTCGCGCTCGCGGACACCTACGACGCGATCATCTCCGACCGGCCCTATCGCAAGGGGCAGTCACCAGAAGCAGCCTTCCAGGAGATCCTTCGTTGCGCTGGAACCCAGTTCGATCCGAAGGTGATCGAAGCGTTCGAAGCCGTTTTTCCGGAATGGCAGAAGGAGCGCCCGGGCGAGACGCGGATGCTCTACTTCTCAAACGGATATCGGCGGGGAACGCAGCGCAGAGCAAGCTAAACTATCCCGCGGCCGATCGGGCCAAATACGAGAACGGGACAGACCGGCAAGACGCGGGCTGTCCCCTTCTGACTCAGTGCTGTCGGGCTAATCTGGCGATTAGTCTTCCCAGGTGATGTTCCGGGCCATGCGCACCTCCCGCTTGGTCCAGCCGTGCAACCGGCTGGCTGGCTGAGAGTATGCACCTCGGTGACAGAACGGTGTCAAGTGCGTGAACAGCCGTTTCGAGGGGCACGAGATTCACCCATTCTAACTCGTCGTAACGTTCATCCCAACATCGGCTCTTCCCGCCGATGGATGCTCAGGCCAAGCTGCAGTTGCTCCAGCGTCGTCTCCCCGAGCAGCCGCTCCCGCTCTTCCGCGGGCACGGTTCCCAGCCAGACCTCAGCGGAAAGCGCCGCCACCCGGTTCGCCCCGAACTCCTTCTCGCCAATCGCGACTTCATCCGAAAGCGCCGCCTGATGCTGGATGATGCGCTCCCGCATGATCTCGCGGATTTTCGCCTCCACTGCCCTTCCGGCGTCTTCCTCCGAGAGCGGCGGCAGCCGGCGCGCCTCCAGCGCCCGCGCGTGGCGGACCACGGGGTCGTCCGCTGGACCGAGCAGGAACTCGTCGTCGCGCAGCCACCGCTCGAACGCCTCGCGATTGATCGCGTCCGTAAAAAGTGTCGGTGGGTAATGGCGCAGCCTCGCCCGTAAATGGGGGTGGCGGAGGAGCAGGACAAGGAGCAGGTCTTCGGGCGCCGGCGGTTCGCCCGCCGGCATGGAACGTTCGAGCGGACGCCGCCCCGGCAGCCCCTGGCGGATCCGATCGAGCACCGCGTCTTCGTGGATGCCAAGGTGCCGGGCCACGCGCTGGACGTACATGGCGCGCTCCACGGGGTCGCTCACGGCCAGGAGGACGGGCCGCAGGCGGTCAACTATCCGCCGCGCTTCGACCGGAGAGTCCGGCGCTGTTGGCCCCATGATTCGCCGCAGAAGGAACTCCGCGTAGGGTGCAGCGCCGGCGATCGCCGCTTCCCAGATTTCAGGCGTCTGGAGCGCGATTTCGTCGGGATCCTTCCCGGCAGGGAGCGGCGCGACCCGCAATTCGAGATTCGCGCCTCCAGCTATCTGCTCGGCCGAGCGCGCCGAGCGCGCCATCGTCTCCGGCGAGTCGAGGCTCAGGAAGAGGCCGCCAGCGCGCTCGGCAGCGGCCAGCCCGGCGGCATCGGGGTCCATCGCCAGGACCACGCGCTTCGCAAAGCGCTTGAGCAGCCCCGCGTGGCTTTCGGTGAGCGACGTTCCCATCGTCGCCACCACGTTCCGGAAGCCGGCCTGCCACGGCCCGATGACGTCCATGTAGCCTTCGACCACGACCACGGTACCGCTCGCCCGGATCGCCTCGGCGGCCAGGTCGAGCCCGAAGAGCGTCCGTCCTTTGTCGAACAGTTCCGTCTGGGGCGAATTGAGGTACTTCGGCTCCTCGCCGTGGAGGCCACGACCGCCCATCGCCACGTACACCCCGCGCTCGTCGGCGATTGGGATGACGAAGCGGCCACGGAAGCGGTCGTAGGGCTCGCGGCCGTTCTCGTTGTCGACCAGCAGCCCCGCGGCGACGGCGTCGCGCTCGTCGTAGCCGCGGCCCTCCAGGTGGTCGCGGAGGGCGCGCCAGCCGTCGGGCGCCCAGCCCAACCGGAACGCCTCGATCGTGGCTGGGGTCAGCCCGCGTTTCTCCGTCAGGTAGGCTCGGGCAGCGTCGCCGTCGGGTTCGGAGAGGCAGCGCTGATAGAACGCCACCGCAGCCGACATGATCGCCCCCAGGCGGTCGGCGTGGCTGCGCCGCTGCGCGTTCTCCGCCGAGAGTTCGACCCCGGCTTCAGCTGCCAGCAGATGCAGCGCGCCGCGAAAATCAAGGTTGTCGCGCTTCTGGACGAACGAGAACAGGTCGCCGCCCTCGCCGCACTGGCCGAAGCATCGCCAGCTGCCACGGTCGGGGAACACATAGAACGACGGCGTCTTCTCCGTGTGGAACGGACAGAGCCCGCGGAAGTTCCGCCCCGCCTTCTGCAGGTGCGTTCCCCGCCCGATGTACTCGACCAGCTCGAGCTTGCGCTTGATCTCCTCGACGGCGTCCATTGCCCTTCATGCTATCGGCCGGTGCGCCATGAGGTGACGCCATCGGGCCAATCTGAACGCGCGGGCGAGAATTATCGTCAGGGAACGGTGATCGGAACGGACGCCGCGGGAGTCGGGTTGGTTCCGAGGAACACCTCGACGGTCCCGGTCCCGCTTCCCGGCTTTGCAATCGAGAACGGCACGTCCTGGCCCTTGGCCAGCGCAACCGTCTGTGACGATTCCGCCGCCCGCGTCTCGCTGCCGACCGTGATCGTTACCTTCACGCGTACCGTTGACGAGGGCAGCGCACCACCCGTATTCCTGACGGTGAGGGTGATGGTGCTGCCGCCGGGATTCAGGTTGACGATCGACAGCACGGGTGCGTCCACGGGCGGGGTCAGCCCGATCGTGATGGAGTTGTTGTCCTTGTTCGTTTCCTTGACGGCGTTGTCGGGATCGACCTTGATCGTGGCCGATTTCGCCGTCGTCACAGCCGGGTTCAGGTCGAACGATACCGTTGTGCTGCCGTTCGCCGGCAGGTCGACCTGGAAGACGAGCTTGAGTGGACTGTCCGTCACCCCGGTCACGGAGACGACGAGCGGGCCGCTATAGCCGCTCGTGCTCTGGTTTGCGATCGACACGCGCAGCTTCGTCCCGCCGTCAGAGAGCTGCGCGTTCTGCGGGAAGAGGTCGGGCAGCTTACCCACCGGCGTTGCTGAAGGGCTGGGCGACGGCCCGGTCGTCGGCGTGGGAACCGGCACTGGCGTTGGCTCACGCACGGGGACCAGCGCGAGCGAATCCTGGGGGTCGATCGCGGCGGACTTCACCCACGTGCCGCCTTCGATGTCGAGCAGCAGCCAGGAGCCGTCGAGCGTCTTCCCGATGATCGTCACTTCCTGGCCCGTGTCCAGCGTCTTCACGAGCTCGTAGCTATCGCCCGGCCCCTTGCGCACGTTCACCGTCGCGATCACTTTGCCCTTGATCTGCTGCGGCGGCCCGTCGACCGGCTCGATGGCGACAAGACTGATCTTGTCCGAGTCGCTGTGCTCGTTCGTCGAAGTGGTGACGCGGACGAACGCCTTGTAGGTACCCCGCTTCGTGAACGGTGGCAGCTTCAGCGTCGCCCGGTACGTGTTGTCCGTGGGCTGTCCGCTGACACCCTGGGAATCGGCGACCGCGTCGTTCACGAAGAGCTCGAACCGCACGATCGGCTGCGTGGAGACCGCCTGGACGACGACGTCCTCGGATTTGCCGATCTGGATCCGGCTGCCGTCCAGCGGCGAGTCAACCCGCACCTTGAACTGAGCCGCGGACTTCGTCGGGCTCCCGCTGCCGCCGCCGCTGTTCACCAACGAGAACAGCAGGAAGATGATGATGCCCCCAACCAGCGCCGCCAGCCCGACGAAGAGGTAAAACAGCGGCTGCCGTGCCGGTGTTTCCTCGTAGTACTCGTCGTCGTAGTACCCCTCGTCGTCGGCGTACTCGTCGTAGCCGTCGTCGTAGGCCTCGTCGTCCACGTACCCTTCGTCGTCGTACGGCATCGCTGGGGCGCCCGGAAGGGCGCCTCTCGCCGGAGACTGGGAGGTGCCGGGGTAGGTTTCGCCGATGATCGGCTCGTCGTCGGGCGGGTACGACCCGTAGCGATCACTCATGGGGCTGTGTCGAGTATCAAAGCGTCGTGTTCTATCGGCAACAACGACGTTTCGTTTCGAGCATCGCGCCGAGCGCGCTGGTTCAGTCGCGGTCTAGATCTGGAACGCTTCCGCCTCGGCGCAACCAAGCTCGCGCGCGAGCCGGATGGCGAAGCGATCCGTCATCCCACTGACGTAGTCCGCGGCCCGCCGTGCGATTGGATCCTGCGCAACCGAGTAATCCGGCGAGATTCGGTCCGGGTGTGCGACGAAGTGGTGAAACAGGAAGACGACCACCTGTTTGCCGCGTTCCGCCTCGGCACGCGTCTGGTCGAACAGGTAGACGCGCCGGAACATGAACTCCCGCAACTCGTTCGCAACTTCGTTGATCTCCGGGCTGAACTGGATGACCGGCCGGACGCCGGCGCCAGGCTCGCCGGTCGCCGCCCAGCTTGCCTCAACGATGTCGCAAACGAGTGTGTTGAGCCGCTCGGAGTGGCTCGTTCCGAGGCGCTTCCGCGCTCGGTCGGGCAGATCGGCCTCGGAGAGAAGCCCGGCGCGAATGGCGTCGAGGATGTCGTGGTTCACGTAGGCGATCGCGTCGGCGGTCTTCACGACCTGTCCTTCGAGCGTCTCGGGAACGCCCCAGCCCTCGGCGAAGATGTCTTCCCGCACCTTGCTCGACTTCTCGATGGCTTCCAGGACCTCGTGCGTGAGGTTCAGTCCGCGGCCGCCGCGCTCGAGCTTGTCGAGCACCCGGACGGACTGGTAGTTGTGGCGAAAGCCGTACGGAAGGCATTCAGCCAGCGCCTCTTCGCCCGCGTGCCCGAACGGACCGTGACCGATGTCGTGTCCGAGCGAGGCAGCTTCGGCGAGGTCTTCGTTCAGGTTCAGGGCCCGCGCGATCGTGCGGGCGATTTGCGCGACCTCGAGGGTGTGCGTCATGCGCGTGACATAATGATCTTGCTGCGGCGCGATGAACACCTGCGTCTTGTGCTTCAGCCGCCGGAACGCCTTGGTGTGCAGAATCCGGTCACGGTCGCGCTGGTACTCGGTCCGCACCGGCGACGGTTCTTCGGGCGTGCGGCGTCCCTTGCTGGTCGACGTTTTCGCGGCGAAAGGGCTCAGCCGCTCCTCGGCGGCCTCCAGCCGCTTGCGAACCTGATCGAGATCCATGGTCGCGATTGTACGGAGTGGGCGCGACAACATCTGCCGCGCCCGTTGAACAGCCTTTCCGCGCCGTGGTTACTTCGGCGAGCGCCCCAGCTTCGCCTCGGCGTCGGCAATGATCTCTCGCGTGCGGTCGATCATGTCCGGGCTGACGCTGACACTGGTCGCGCCCCATTCGACGAGCTTCTCGGTGACCTCCGGATAAACGCTCGGCGCCTGGCCGCAGATCGAGACCGTGAGCCCTCGCCGCCTGGCGCCCGTGACCGCGGTCTGGATCGCGGTCATCACGGCTTCGTTGCGCTCGTCG
>JAKALX010000453.1 GCA_021823905.1 Chloroflexota bacterium
CGGTCATCCAGTGCAGGCGCGGGGATGCGAGCGCCACGATGGCCTCCGCCACGTCCTCGGGCGTGGTCAGCCGGCCCGCAGGGTTTCGCTCCTGTGCATACCGGAACAGCTCCTCGTGGCCCGGGATGACGCGCGACGCCCGCGTGTCGGCAACGCCGGCACGGATCGCGTTGACCGTGATCCCGTGTGGAATCAGCTCCAGCGCCAGTTGCCGGCAGTGCGATTCGAGCGCCGCCTTGGCCGCGCTGACCGGGCCGTACGTCGGTACCACCTTGACCGCACCTTCGCTGGTCATGGCGAACAGCCGGCTCCCCCGCTCGAACAGCCCGGCGTGGAAGAGGTCCCGCACCCAGTAGACCATCGAGTGCGCCATGACGTCGACGGTCATCTCCAGCTGTCGCTGGGTGACCTCCTTGCGCGCGGGGTCCGTGGTGATGTACGAGAGGGTCACGCCGAACGCGAGGGAGTGCAGGAACACCGCGATGTAGGGCTCGGCGCCGGCCTCGCGCCGCTCCGCGAACCGGTGGGCGATGTCCTCGATCACCGCGTGGCGCTTCGCCTCATCCGCGGCGTTGACGTTGTGGAACACGGCGGGCATGCCGGCCGCCTCGATCGTGCGGCGGACCTCGTCCGCGGCGGCCAGGCTGCTGCGCATGTCCAGGTGGACGCCGACGATGCCGTAGCCGTCCCTCGCGAGGGCGATCGCCGTCGCCGCGCCGAACCCGCTGCTGGCCCCGAGGACCAGTGCCCACTTCTCGCGTCTGTCCTGCTCGGCCATCCTTCCCTCCGCGTGACTTCCCATCGGGCGAGAGTGTACCGGCGCGTCCCGCACTCTACGCGGATCGCGGCGACCGACCCGGGCGACCGACCGGCAGGCAGCTCCATGCCCGGATGATGGGCGAAGGAGCCATGGACCGAAGGTAACCTCATCCGCGATCGCGCGCGGGTGGTGTGGCGGGTCGGGGATCCGGCGGCAGTCGATACGATCACGTTCCACGGAATCCCGGAGCGCGACACGCGGCACGGCTGGGCGGTGGTGGCGGCGTCCCTGCCGGCCCTGGCGCATGTGCGGGCGGCACCGACCTCCGGCTCCGGAGCGTTGCCGGTCGCGGCCCTGCCCTCGCTCGGCTATACTCTGCCGGCTCGCGCGGCGTTCGTCGCCGCCGGCAATTCGGTCGGGGCGTGGCGCAGCTTGGTAGCGCGCATCGTTCGGGACGATGAGGTCGGAGGTTCAAATCCTCTCGCCCCGACCAACCGGTTCACTTGCGGCCCCACTTCGGAGCCGTCTGTCGTCTGTGCCGGCGTCTCAGGCCCCACCTGATGGTTGAAACCTTGACGATTCGGCCCTCCGCGACCCACTGAGCGTGGGACCTAGGCGCACAAGCAGGCCCTTCATCCTCCAGCGTGTGCTGCTCGAGCCATCTCCTCCGTACAGATGCTCAGCCGGCATCCCCGCGGCGAATGCGGCGCGCTATGGTGCCGGCCGCGAGCCCATGTGGAGCCCGCCGTCCGCACCGGTGCCGGTGGCGTCTGCCCGACTCGCCTACCTTCGCCGTCGTCGGCCCTTGTCGGCCGACTTCCGCTGCTTGGCCAGGGTCCTCGCTCGGCGTGCCCTCTCCGCGGCATCAAGCTCCTGCAGGCGGGACCGTTCTCGTTCGGTCAGTCGCCGGGTTTCCTGTGCGTTCTCGCGCGCTGCTCGCTCACGGTCCAGCTCCGCTTGAAGCTCCTCAGCCTTCATCGCGTAGTACGGCTTCTCTGCGACCATGAGGTCGAGGTCGTCGAGGTCCCGAAGGGCTTCCAGGGACTCCTGACCCCAACGAGCTGTAACGAGTTGGTGGTAGCTCGCGAGTTCCTCGGTCAGCCGCTCCTTCGATGCCTCGATGGCGGGGTGAAAGGCGAGCCTAAGCTGGTTCCTGTCGACGACGGCAAGTCCCCGGTCGGCCAGTTCGGCGAGCAACCCGTCGACGAGACCCGCGAGCTCATCAGGCGTAGATGGAATGAGCGAATTGATCCACTGGAGGACGGTGCCGGGGCGCATAGCTGGCGTACCGCCCTTCGCCATGTCCTCGATGCCGCGCATGGGAGACATGAAGAAGGCGGTGTCCAGCTCGTTCCCGTCCAACGTCAAGGTGCCCGTGCGGACCGCCTCGACAATAACGAGCGCCTCGGCCTCAGCGCGCACCTGCCGTTCGTGTCGGTAGCTGTTGCCAGCCTTCCGCATGCGTGTGAGCTCTTCTTCGCTCTCCTCAACGTCGGTCCATAGCGCTGCATCGAAGCCATGCCACTCGTCGAACGCGAGGCACGGGATGCCAGCGCGGGCGATCGCCTTGCGGAAGGCCTCATCTGACGCGGAGCCCGCCCCGGCACCTACCGCCGACTCCAGGTACTCTCGGAACTCTGCCACTTGCCCGGCGGCCACCTCTGCGAGGAACCCCTGGACAAACTGGTTAGTCCTGAAGCCGGCTCGGCCGGACGCGACCATCGCGCCGCGAGCATCGAGCTTGGAGTGATCATGCGCCCAACGAGCGTGTTCGGCTACCTCCGTCGCAATCTTGTCGGTCGTTGCGACAGGCGCACCGAGGTGATGCAGCCGATCCATCAGCAGACGGGCGGCAGCCCATCCGCCGCTAGATCGTGCCAGCAGGTGGATGAGTGTGACGGCGTCAATGAGGAACAGCGTCCGCCTGAGATCATCCATACGCGCCCGCAGTGCGTCGGGATCGAGCCCAAGGAGGTGCACGCCGAAGCGCGCCTGTAGAGCTGACCCCAGGTAGGCGAGCTCGGCCCGGTCGCGAGTCGCCAGCACGTCCTCAACCAGACGCACGAGGGCGCGTGCCTCGGCATCTCCCTCAAGCTGCGCCATGAACTGCGGCAAAGCCTGAAGCAGCGCCACCATGTGGAACTGCTGGATGTCCCCGGATTGGGCGAGAGCCTGCGCAACACCCACCGCGCGACGTGCGACGCACTCCTTGAGGAAAGCCTCGGCTGCACCCGCGACGCGAGCGCACGATGGCTCCGCGTCGCCAATGATCTGGATGGCACGGTCCCGTAATGACGCCCTGAACTTCTGGACAAGAAGTTCCGCGCTGGCGGCATGCTCGTTGACGAGATCGAGGCCGGCCGGCAGCAACCGGACACGCCGACCGCCACCCTGGATGGCTTCCGCACCGACAAGCCCTTCGCTCATCAGCTCGCGGAGGCACGTCTTCACCGCTTCGCTGGCGCCCTCACGTGCAGTCTTGAAGTCCGCGTCGCTGAAGAGTCGAGCCTTCTCCTCCAGATCCCTGATCAGGTCTTCATCCGTCCTGGTCTGGTAGTGGCCCAG
>JAKALX010000454.1 GCA_021823905.1 Chloroflexota bacterium
ACCAGCGTGTCCCCCTGCATCGCGACGTTGGAGAACCTGTCAGAATTGTTGCCGGTCACCGGCCCGGCATCACTGGCGGTGACCACGGTGACCCGGCCCCAATTGTCGGTGCCGCCCTCGTCCTTCCGGAAGATGTCGACGCGCGCGGCCCAGGTTTCACCGACGGCGATCGTGTCGCCGCTGACCGCGACAGACGCCCCGAAGTCGTCGCACCCACAGGGATAGCCGACCTGAAGGCCGTCGGGATCTTCAATCCGTTTGATCAGCCCCCAGTTGTCGGGTCCGCCGACGTTGCGGCCGTAGATATACGCCGCCCCGGTCCGGCGGTTCTCGAAGTCCGCGCCCACCACCGCGATGTCGCCGTCAATCGACACGCCGGATGTAAATCCCGTGTTCGGGGACGGCACAAGGGCGGCGTCGTTCAATACCTTGACCGTCCCCCAGTTGTCGGGCCCTCCCTGGTTCCGTTGCAGGATGTAGGCAAGGACATGCCCCCGGTCGCTGACAATGGCCGTGTCGCCACTGATATCGGCATCCCAGCCGCCGGTGAGGGCCAGTTCCTTGATCTGTGTGAACCCGGCGGGAGCCGCTGAATTCACGGACGCGAGGAGCAGAAAGGCTGCCAGAGTCATCAGCCGCCTGGGGAGCAGGCCCCTCTTCAGTGCGTTAGTCACCATCATCGTCTCCTTGAAAATAAGGGGTATTTGCGGGAGGTCACTTTTTACGACCCGGGCGCGTTTTTGTCCTTTGGATTCGATAAAGACCGTCTAGGATTGCCATAAAGATCTTTCCGAGGCTCCCCATGGTCCGTCGGCCCGTAGCCACCTACGAGTTCGGTCCGTTCCGGCTCAGCCCTGTCGAGTGGCGTCTCACTCGAGGCGAGCGGCGGATAGAACTGTCTCCCAAGGCCTTTGCGGTCCTCCTCCTGATGGTTGAACGGGCCGGCACGCTCGTATTGAAGGAGGAGATCCTCGACGCGGTCTGGAAGGGCACGTTTGTCGAGGAAGCCAACGTTGCCGTCTACATCGCGGCGATTCGCCGTGTCCTCGACGCCCCGCCGGGCGCCAACTACATCGAGACGGTCACGAAGCGCGGGTACCGATTCGTGGCCCCGGTGACGAAACGCGAAACGGGGAGCGTCGAGCCAGCACCGGTCGTCCTGGTGGCGCCCGTTCGGTCGCGGCGACGGTGGCTGGGAAGAGGTGCGCCGTTTCTGATCGCGGCCGTGCTGGTCTCTTCGCTGGCGATCTCCGGGGGCGGCACACCGGTTCGGGTGGTCGTCGTGATGCCGTTTCACGCGGCGTCGTCCGCCGACCACCAGGAGTACCTCGAGTCGGGAATTGCCGAGGCCGTGGCCGTTCGCCTGGGAAGGATCTCGACGCTTCGTGTACCGCCTGTCGCGACCGTCCGAAGCGGAGAAGATGCATTCCAGGCGGCGAGACGCTTGGGGGCTGAAGCGGTGGTCACCGGCTCGATTCGAGAATCTGCCGGCCACCTCGAAGTATCCGCCCAGCTGTTCCGTGCGCGCGATGCGTCACCAATATGGTCGTCGACCTTCGATGCGGCTCGGGAACAGCTTCTGGACATTCAGAATGACATCGCGGTGCGCATTGCCGCGAGGCTCGGAGCCGGGCTGACCGCCGTCAATCGGGTGCGTCCGGCCCATGGCGAGACGACCAGCGGTCTCGCCTACGATTTCTTCCTTCAGGGGCGTGAACAGTGGAAGCGACGCACCCCCGAGAGCGTCCAGCGCGCCATCGCGCTGTACCAGCAGGCCACCCAACTCGATCCGAATTTCGCACCGGCCTATGCCGGTCTGGCCAACTGCTACGACATCACGAACTCCGGCTTGCCTGCCGAAGTGAGATATCCGCTGGCCAAGCTGAACGCGGAAAAAGCCATCGCACTCGATCCCGACTCCGCCGAGGGCCACACCGCACTGGCGTTCATGCGGTACAAACTGGAATGGCGCTGGCGGGACGCCGACACCGAGTTCAAGCGTGCCGTCGGCCTCGATCCGCAGTACGAACTTGCCCACCATTGGTATGGCGAGTTTCTCCGGCTGATGGGGAAGACCGAGGCGGGCATTGCCGAACTGAGGGCGGCCGTTGCTCTGGATCCTGAGTCGCTCGCCACCCGCACCGACCTGATCGCCGCGCTGGTCCAGGGGAATCACCTGTCTGAGGCGCGTGCGGAAATCGATGAAGGATCGAGGATCGACCCGAGCTGGAGCGGATTTCCCGCCTGGATGTCGGAGATCTTCCGGCGGGAGGGCCGCGAACTGGAAAGCGTTCAGAATCTGTGGCGCGCGATGAGCCTCCGCGGCTATCCGCTCGCTGACGTCAACGCCTTGCGTGACGCCTACGCGGCGGGCGGCATGAAGGCCATGCTCCGGGCTCAAGCGAAACAGTATCTGCGGCAGGGGAATGAGCCGGCGTCGGCGAAGGTCGAACTGGCGACCGTCCTGTCGTTTACCTATGCCCAATTGGACGACCGCGACGAGGCCTTTCGCTGGCTGGACATTGCGATCGCCCACCATCAGGACGCCGCCATCCATCTACTGACCAACCCGGCCTACGACAATCTTCGCCGAGACCCCCGCTTTGATCGCTTGCTGGAGCGTCTCGGACTGAAGAACTTCTGAGCGCCACGACACCGTCGCGGAATGACGGAATCGGCCTTATCAGACGCTGGACCGGGCCCCCCGGCCCTGGCGAGTCCGGGATACACCTCCGGCCAGACACGGCGCGCGCGGCGTGGCGAGCGCATCAGGAAATCGCGGAACTCCCGGGCGGAACCGCGCGAATCCCGCCGCTTTGCCGGCGCGCCAAAGCGCCGGCGGAAAGCGGTGCGTGCCCACGCGAGGGTCGGGCCCTGCCTACGAAAGCCCGCACGCTGTCCACAGGCGGTCCAGCAGGTCCGTCACCGTCATCTCGCGCGCCTGTCGCGCGAGATAGACACGATCAAGGCTGCCCCCACGCACCTTTGAAACCGCTCGCCAGTGATCCGCCGACGCTGTAGGCCACTCCGCACGCGTCGAGTGCTCGAGCGACGTCGATGGTGACACCCAGGATGTCGTCGGCCATGAATCAGACGTCCGTGTATCGCGCGGCGTCCGGGTAGACGCGGACCGCGAGTTCCGGTCCCAGCACCTGCACGGCAAGCCGGACGCGCAACTCCTCGTCGGCAGCGGCTGGAAACCGGTCGCGAAGCCCGATCCACGCCATCCGCCTGCCCGCCGACCACGCCGCCCGCATCGTTTGAGCGATCTCGATGGAGGACATCCGACGCCACGCCTCGATCTGGCGGGCTTCCGCGTC
>JAKALX010000041.1 GCA_021823905.1 Chloroflexota bacterium
GGTACTCGATGGACTCCGCGATCGGGCTTTCGCTCATGATCGCGATCGGGCCGGAGCGTTTCGAAGAGATGCTGCGGGGGTTCCGCTCGATCGACGAGCACTTCCGAACCGCGCCGTTCGAGTCGAACCTGCCGGTGCTGCTCGGCTTGATCGGCATCTGGTACATCAACTTCTTCGGCGCCGAGACCCAGGCCATCCTGCCGTATAGCCAGTACTTGTCCGAACTGCCGGCCTATCTGCAGCAGCTCGACATGGAGAGCAACGGTAAGTCGGTCGACCTTGATGGCCACCGGGTTCCCTATGCGACGGGGCCGGTGGTTTGGGGCCAGCCCGGCACCAACGGCCAGCACGCGTTCTACCAGCTACTGCACCAGGGGACGCGGCTGGCGCCCTGCGATTTCATCGGCTTCGTCCAGCCGAACCACGCGATGGGGAACCACCAGGACCTGCTCGTGGCGAACCTCCTGGCCCAGACGGAAGCGCTGGCCTTCGGCAAGACGAGAGAGGAGGTGGTGGCGGAACACGTACCCGAGGCGCAGGTGAACGCGCGTGTCTTCGAAGGCAACCACCCGTCGAACACCATCCTGGCGGAGAAGCTGACCCCGTACACGCTGGGTCAACTGGTGGCGATCTACGAGCACAAGGTCTTCACGCAGGGGACGATCTGGCACATCAATTCATTCGACCAGTGGGGCGTGGAGCTGGGCAAAGAACTGGCGGCGAAAATCCTTCCGGAGCTAACCCCCGACGGCGCCGCAGAACCCACCCATGACTCGTCCACAAGCGCGCTGATTCGACGCTGCCGGCAGCTCCGTGCTTGAGACGAGAGAAGTTCGGGACATCCGGCGGTGCACGTCGTAAACGCCTGAAAGAATTCGACCGATGGGGAGAACCCAACCGTACCGGGCAGCCGGGAAACCGACGGACACGGTGAAGGGAGCAGATTATGAACGCAGCGAAGCGCCTGCACGGCGCGGGGCAAAGCCTTTGGCTCGACAACATCACGCGTGAGCTCGTGGCGAGCGGGAAGCTCGCGAGTTACATCGCGGACGCCGCCGTCACCGGACTGACGTCCAACCCATCCATCTTCGACAAGGCGATCAGCGGCGGGAAGGACTATGACGCCCAGGCGGAAGAGCTCGCTAGACGGGGTCTCGATGCGGAAGCGATCTTCTTCGCGATGGCGATCGACGATCTCCGCGCGGCCGCGGCGCTGTTCAAACCCGTCTGGGACGCGTCGAACGGCCGCGACGGCTGGGTGTCGCTCGAAGTCTCGCCGCGCCTCGCCTACGACGCCGAGCGTTCGGTCGCCCAGGCTATCGCTTTGCAGGCACAGGCGGCCGTTCCGAACCTCTTCATCAAGATCCCTGGTACCGCCGAGGGCTTGTGGGCGATCGAGGAGCTGACCTTCCGGGGGCTGTCGGTCAACGTCACGCTGCTTTTCTCGAATGATCAGTATCTCGCCGCTTGCGGCGCCTATCAGAACGGCCTCGAGCGGCGCGTCGCTGCCGGATTGGACTTACAGGTGCCCTCGGTTGCCTCGCTCTTCGTCTCCCGCTGGGACCGGGCGACGGCCGGTAAACTACCCGTCGATCTCCAGGACGAGCTCGGGATCGCTGTGGCGAAGCAGACGTATCGCAGCCACCGGGAGGTGCTTGGTTCGGCGCGATGGAAAGCGCTCGAAGCCCGCGGCGCCCGTCCCCAACGTCTTCTTTTCGCAAGTACGGGCACGAAGGAATCGACGAAGCCGGACACGTACTACGTCGAAGCGCTGGCGGCGCCGGACACGATCGACACGATCCCCCAGGCGACGCTCGACGCTTTCGTCGATCACGGGAAGCTGGGTGCGTTGCTCAGGGCGGACGGCGGAAACGCGGACGAGATCATCGCCCGGGTAGCCGCCGCCGGCATCGACGTGTCAGTCCTCGCCGCAACCTTGCAGAGCGCGGGCGCTGCGGCGTTCGTGGAATCGTGGAACCACCTGCTGCAGTCGATCGAGTCGAAGGTAGCCGCACACACGGGATATGCGCGATGAGCGCCGCCACCCCTGTGTCGCTCGAGAATCTCCTCGCGAACGCCCGCGGTGCCGTTGGCGGGACGCCACTCGACACACTTTGCGTGAATACGCTGCGCACGCTCAGCTGCGACGCCGTCCAGAATGCGCAATCCGGGCACCCCGGCACGCCGATGGCCATGGCGCCGGTCGTTTACACGATCTGGCGGCGGTTCCTGCGCTACGACCCCGCGGACCCGACCTGGCCCAACCGCGATCGCTTCGTCCTTTCCTGCGGCCACGCGTCGGCCTTGCTGTATTCGGTGCTGCACCTGGCAGGCGTCCAGGCGGTCGATTCGGAGTACGAGCTCGTCGGTGAGCCTGCCGTATCCATCGAGGACCTCAAGCAGTTCAGGCAACTGGGATCCAAATGTCCAGGCCACCCGGAGTACCGCTTGACTTCCGGGGTCGAGGCCACGACAGGACCGCTCGGACAGGGCGTCGCGAATTCCGTGGGAATGGCGATCGCCTCGCGCTGGGCAGGCGCTCACTTCAACCGTCCCGGTCACGATCTCTTCGACTTCGACGTTTACGCGCTGGCGAGCGACGGGGACATGATGGAGGGCGTGTCCAGCGAGGCCGCGTCCCTCGCCGGCCATCTGAAGCTGGCGAACCTCTGCTGGGTCTACGACAACAACCACATCACGATCGAGGGACCGACGGCGTTGGCCTTCAGCGACGACGTGGCTGCGCGGTTCCTCAGCTACGGCTGGAACGTGCAGCGGGTCAGTGACGCGAACGATCTGGCGATGCTCGAACGCGCATTCACACAGTTCCGCGCGCAGCATGGATCACCGACTCTGGTCATCGTCGACAGCCACATCGGCTACGGTGCACCCCACAAACATGACACGGCCGAGGCGCACGGGAAGCCGCTGGGCGAGGAGGAAGAGTGCGAGACCAAGCGGTTCTATGGCTGGCCCGAGGACGCCAAATTCCTCGTGCCCGATGAAGTTCGCGAACACTTCTCTCGGACGATCGGTGAGCGAGGTAGGACGTTGCACCGGGCCTGGTCGGAGAACCTGACCGAGTACCGGCGCCTGTATCCCGGCCTCGGCGACCAGTTCGATCACATGCGTCTCCGCGAGCTTCCCGACGGCTGGGACGCCGCGCTTGCTCCCTTCCCACCGGACGAGACCGGGCTTGCCGGCCGCGAGGCCGCGGGGCAGGTGTTGAACGCTATCGCACAGAACGTGCCGTGGGTCATTGGCGGCGCCGCCGACCTCTCGCCGTCGACGTTGACGCGATTGACCTGGGACGGCGCGGGCGACTTCAGCGCAACCGACTGGAGTGGCCGTAATCTCCACTTCGGGATCCGCGAGCACGCGATGGGGGGCGTCATCAACGGGCTCGCCCTTTCCAGGGTCAAAGCGTTTGGCGCGGGCTTCTTCATCTTCTCCGAGTACATGCGCGAGCCCATCCGCCTCGCCGCGATGATGCAGGTCCCCGCCATCTTTGTCTTCACGCACGACTCGATCGGGGTCGGCGAGGATGGGCCGACGCATCAGCCGATAGAGCAGCTCGCGGCGTTGCGGTCGATGCCGGGACTTGTGGTTCTTCGCCCGGGCGACGCGAACGAAGTCGTCGAAGCGTGGCGCCTGATCATGGGCTTCAAACACCAGCCGGCGATCCTCGTGCTTTCACGCCAGAGCATGCCCACCCTCGACCGCTCGCGCTATGCGTCCGCGTCCAATCTGGCGCAGGGGGCGTACGTGCTCGCCGACTCGGCCCCAGGGAATCCCGACGTCATCCTCATGGCCACGGGGAGCGAAGTCAGCTTGATTGTTGCGGCCTATGAGGAGCTCGCTCGCGAAGGCGTCCGAATTCGAATCGTGAGCATGCCCTCGTGGGAGCTGTTCGAACGCCAGACGCAGGAGTACCGCGACTTCGTGCTGCCGCCGCAAGTCACGGCGCGAGTGGGCGTGGAGCAGGCCTCCGTATTCGGCTGGGACCGTTACGTGGGGCCCGCGGGCGAGATGATCGGCATGCACACGTTCGGTGCGTCTGCTCCACTCAAGGACGTCGAAACGAAGTTCGGCTTTACACCCGAACGCGTAATCGCAGCAGCCCGGGCACAGCTTGCCCGGTCTGGCCCGCGAAGCTGAAGGGAGGGACAGCATGCAGCTCGGAATGGTTGGCCTAGGGCGCATGGGCGCCAACCTCGTGCGGCGCCTGACCGCCGCGGGACACGAATGCGTGGTCTATGACGTCGATCCGGCCGCGGTTCAGCGGATGGAAAGCGAAGGCGTTCCTGGCGCGGGGACGATGGACGACTTCGTCGCCAAACTCAACAAGCCGCGTGCGGTCTGGGTGATGGTGCCCGCAGGCGTCACGGGGGCCACGGTGAAGGATATCGCGGCCCGCATGGAACCGGGCGACATCGTCATCGACGGCGGCAACAGCTACTACCGCGACGACATCGAGCGTGCGAAGACGTTGACTGCGAGCGGCATCCACTACGTCGATTGCGGGACGAGCGGCGGCGTCTTTGGCCGGGAGCGGGGGTACTGCCTCATGATCGGCGGCGAGAAAGCCGTCGTTGAGCACCTCGATCCGCTCTTTCGGAGCATCGCGCCCGGAGTCGAGGCGGCGCCGCGCACTCCGGGGACGAGCGGTCCTCCGGGGACCGCCGAACAGGGGTATCTCCACTGCGGGCCGAATGGGGCGGGGCACTTCGTGAAGATGGTCCACAACGGCATCGAGTACGGCCTGATGGCCGCCTACGCCGAAGGGCTGAACATCATCAAGAACGCGGACGCCGGTCTTCGCCAGCACGACACGGACGCCGAGACCACCCCTCTGCGTGAGCCGGACGCGTACAAGTACGAAATCGACATCCGTCAGGTCGCGGAAGTGTGGCGCAGGGGAAGCGTGGTGGCATCATGGCTCCTCGACCTCACGGCCGCGGCCCTTTCCACTGACCCGGACCTGGTCCAGTTCAGCGGAAACGTTTCGGATTCGGGGGAGGGGCGTTGGACGGCGATGGCGGCGATCGAGGAGGGGGTACCGGCGCCGGTAATCAGCTCCGCGCTGTTCTCGCGTTTCGAATCCCGCGGCAACGCCGACTATGCCAACCGGCTCCTTTCGGCGATGCGAAAGCAGTTCGGAGGTCACGACGAAAAGCATGGTTGACGCGACGACAGACGGCCTCGTGCACTCCGACGCGTTCGTCTTCTTCGGCGCAACAGGAGACCTGGCCCGCAAGCAGATCTTCCCCGCGCTCTATGCGCTGGTGAAGCGAGGAGCGTTGAGCGTGCCGGTCGTCTGTGTGGCCCATTCGGGCTGGAGCCTGGAACGGCTGAGGGGGCACGCGAAAGAGAGCATCGAGCAGGCCGAGGGGAAGTACGACCGTGCCTCGGTTACGCGTCTGATGGCGCTTCTCCAGTACGTAGACGGGGACTACACCGACGCAGGTACGTTTGCCGCCCTCAAGAAGGCACTGGGCGAAGCCCGGCATCCAGCCCACTACCTCGCAATACCCCCGTCCCTGTTCGCGACCGTTGTGGAAGGCCTCGGGAACGTCGGGCTGGCCGATGGCGCCCGCGTCATCATCGAAAAGCCGTTTGGCCGTGATCTCAAATCCGCTCGGCGGCTCAACCGGGTAGTGCGATCGGTGTTCCCCGAGGAATCCATCTTTCGCATCGACCATTTCCTCGGGAAGGAGGCCGTCGAAAACATCCTCTATTTCCGCTTCGCCAACTCCTTCCTCGAGCCGATCTGGAACCGCGAGCAGATCGCAAGCGTGCAGATCACGATGGCCGAGGACTACGGTCTCGAAGGGCGCAGCAAGTTCTACGAAGGCGTTGGCTGCCTGAGAGACGTGGTCGAAAACCACCTCTTTCAGATCGTCGGGCTCCTCGCGATGGGGCCGCCATCGAGCCTGGCGCCCGCGGCACTTCGGAGCGAGACCGGCAAAGTGCTGAAATCGATGCGTCCGCTCGCTCGGCGGGATCTCGTCCGCGGCCAGTTTGTCGGATACCAGGGTCTGCCGGGCGTCGCCAACGATTCCGACGTTGAGACGTTCTGCGCCCTGCGCCTTGAAATTGACTCGTGGCGCTGGGCGGGGGTTCCGTGGTATCTCCGTGCCGGCAAATGCCTGCCACTGACAGCCACCGAGATCCTCGTCGAGTTCCAGCACCCGCCAAAGCAGTTCTTCGCCGACCCTCGCGCGGCAACCGAAACAGCGAACTATCTTCGCTTCCGGATCGCGCCACGCCCCGCCATCGCTCTCGCCGCCCGTGTGAAGCGGCACGGGGAAGGGTTCGCCGGGGACCAGCGCGAACTCTACCTGCAGGACACTCAGCCCGGTGAGCAATCGGCCTACGAACGATTGCTCGGCGAGGCGATGTCGGGCAACAGCTCGCTGTTCAGCAGCGAGGAGTCAGTTGAGGCTGCCTGGTCCGTCGTCGACACCGTCTTGAGGAACCACCGACGCGCCGAGCCCTACGAGCCCGGAACCTGGGGTCCCGAATCGGCAGATGCGATCCCGCTCGCGTCGGGCGGCTGGCATCAGCCTCTCCTGCGCCCCGAGCAGCCGAAAACCGAAAGCCCTCGCTGACAGTCTTCGGGCAAGCGGGCTGACTCTACACCGGTTCGGGACAACGGCCACCATTGTCCGATGAGTGGCGTACGGGGGTTCGCGTTCCAGCAGAGAGTCTTCAGGTTGGCTGCCCGATCACTCCTCGAGCCCGAAGCGATGCGACCTGCTCTTTGCTGTAGCCTGCCAGTGAAACGATCTCGTCAGTGTCGTGGTCGAGCGGAGGTGACGCCCCCTGGGCCTGCAAGGGCGTTCGGGAGAACTCGAGGAGCGGTCCCACCTGGCGCTGGGGACCGCTAAGCTCGTGGTCGAGGGAGACCATCATCTCGTTCGCCTCGACCTGCGGGTCGTCGATGAGATCTTCGGGGAAATTCACCGGCCCGGCGGGGACACCCTCGCGGTCAAAGATCCGCATCCATTCCGCGGTTGTCTTCGACCGAAGCGTCGCTTCCACCTCGGCGACGGCAGCGGTCGCATTCTTCACCCACGCCTCGTCGAGGGGGTCGAAGTTCGGGTCGGCCATCCCAAGGAAGTCCGTGCCGAGTGCGCGTCGCACCTTCTCCCAGAGCGACGCCGAAAGCGCGCCGACCGCCAGCGCCCCGTCTGCCGTAGCGAACGCCCGGTAGTAGATATTCCCCACGACCAGGAACTTCAGGGGATTGTGCGCTTCGACTATGGCCCCGTAGGGCGCGCCCTGAGCCTGCAACTCGTGTACCTCATCCATCCGCCGATGTGCCAGCTCGTCAGCAGCGGGCAAGTCGAACACGACGCTTCCCTGAAACGCCAGCGCCGTTTTGAGGAGCGACGACTGGACGAGCTGCCCCTCGCCAGTACGCTCGCGGTGGAACAGCGCGGCACAGACTCCCCAGGCGATCGCAACCCCGGTACCGTAGTCTGCCACGGCGGTCGAGCGAATCAGGTCGGGGCTGTCGCCTTTGACCTTCCCCTCGCCGGCCATGAGCCCAGACACGGCCTGGACGACAACGTCGTAGCCTGGCCGGTGTGACCAGGGTCCCCGGCGTCCGAAGGCGGTGTTGTCAACATAGATGAGATCGGGCCTGATCGCGCTGAGCGTCTCGTAGTCGATCGCCAGTCGCTTTGAAACGTCCGGCCGGTAGTTGACGACAACGACGTCGACGTGCGGCACGAGGGCGTGGACAATCTCCTGTGCTGCGGCGTCCTGCAGTCTCAATACCAGCGACTTCTTCCCACGATTCAGCGACTGGAAGAACTTCGCCTCGCCTGGCATGAATTGAGAGAATTGCCGCCACGGCTCCCCACCGGGCGGCTCCACCTTGATCACTTCGGCGCCCATGTCTGAGAGGTTCTGACAGGCAAACGGCCCCGCGATGATCTGCGTAAACTCCAGCACCCGGATGCCGACCAGTGGTCCAGACGCCATAGCTGCCACCGTTCCCCCAAGAGATGCTCGTCGCGTCACGGGATGGTAGACACCTGGCCCACCGCTCGCAAGCAACACTTTTTACGCCAGCCGAATGGCGCACGCCGCCGTATCGAAGGAAGAGCTTCCTCTGGGCCGACGGCGTCTGCTTCACCATCCGCCTCGACAACGACGACCGCCAGTGCACCCTACGGCCACACCCGCCCGGCCTTGCCTGGAGGAAGAGCAGGCTGCGGGTTTGCACACCTCGGTAGTTCGCAACGCTTCCGCAAGACACCCTCGCCACGACGCCGAACTCCTGCAAGCCCTCGTCCCTCACCATGGCGAATACCAGAAGGCCGATTGCAGTCCAATTCATGGTGTCGGCCGACGGAGAGGGACATGACCGCACACAACACGAACATGCCAGGGAGTTTTCCCTCGGGTGAGACCGCTATCGGAGATAACCCAATCACCGAGGGTGCGCTCGACCAGGTAATCGAGGACTCGTTCCCTGCAAGTGACGTTCCATCACATACCCCTTTAACCAGCCTTGGTGCCCCACAACCTTCGACCGACGACGAGCCGCCCAAGCGCTACTGGCTCGGAAGACCGTTCGTGGTGGGCGCAGGCGCCGCATTTGCACTGGCACTCGCCATCGTCGCCGCCATCGTTTGGAAACGGATGTCCTGAAGCACCCCACCATCGACGCCGCCGGCAACGGCGGGCCACCAGCAATTCACAAGGCAGGTAGGAAAAACATGGGAATTCTCGCTCTCACTCTCTTCGGACTCATTGCCGGGGCTGTCGCGCAGCTCCTCATGCCCGGAGATGACCCGGGCGGCAGCGGGATCTTGGGGATCGCCATCACTGCCGGCATCGGCATCATCGGTGCGTTCATCGGAGGTCTGCTGGCCGCTCTTCTCGGCTTCGGCGGCATCACCGGCTTCAACCTGGGCAGTATGCTCCTCGCCATTGCGGGCGCCGTCCTCTTCCTGGTTCTCTGGCGCGGGATAAGCGGCGGAGGCCGCCGTCGTCACGCCCTTTAACGCCGTCCGCACCAGCGCATCCACAGGAAGGCCCCTTCTGACGAAGGGGCCTTCCCGTGGGTCGGCGCGTCATTCGCCCGCCCGAACCGCCTGCGAGCGATCTGCAACCAGCGGCAATCCCGGCATATCCGTCTGCAACCGCTACTGCCAGACGATCAGTCTTGCGGGGGGGCGGCTCTGGCAAGATCTTCCCGCGGAAAAGGGGATTCGCCATGAACAACGATGCGACCAGGAACAAGGCAATGGGTCGAGCCAATCGGGCGATCGGCACGGCCCGCCAGAAAGCGGGCAGCGCTGCTGGCAACGCCGGCATGGAGCAGAAGGGCCGCGACCAGCACGCAAAAGGCGAGGCCGAGGAATTGACCGGTAAAGCGCAGAGCGCGGTGCAGAAAGCAGCTGACTCCACCAGAGACGCTGCCGGCAAGGCCCGAGACAAGGTCAAGGATGCCACGGGCCGATAATCAGTTCACTTCAGGCTCCGGGCGGCGGCTCGCTCCATAGCGGCCGCCCCGGCTCACAACGAAGCCCCGATTCCGTAACGACTTCCGGCGAAGTATCAGCGCGTGACTGACCGCGTAATTCACTGAATGAGGCACGGACATGCCCGACATCCATGATCGCGTAATAGGTCTGCCAGTGGAAACGTTCGATCATCAAGCTGTAGGGGTCGGAACTTTCCTCGGCCCTCTCGTCCGCCCAGGGACACCGTCGCGCGATGCGGATTCGCTGGCTGGCGCGTGAGGGCGGGCCAATCCCTGTCGCCGGATGGACGCCTTGTTCCCGGAGCTTCCCCAGTCCCATGGACCATGTCCCCTTGCGCGCCGTTATGCGTTTGAAACCATGCTCCGCTTACGTTTGCGCCGGTGGTAATGGGGGTAGTTCCAGGAGGGATTGTGGACGTTGCGCCAGTCTCCCAGCGGTCAATCATCGACGGCATGGCGGTGCCGGTCTGGTTGAGCGATCCGGAGGGACGATTCAATCACGTCAACCAGCGGTGGCTCGAGTTCACGGGGCGGACGGCTGAAGACGAACTTGGGAGCGGTTGGGCGCAGGGAATCCATGCCGACGACGTTGCCTCCGTCATGCAGGCATGGCAGCACGCCGTCAGCCAGCAGCTGCCGTTCACCGCGCACTACCGCCACCGGCGGCACGACGGGGCCTATTGCTGGTTGACCAGCGAAGGGGCTCCGTACGTCGGCGCTGACGGTTCGTTCGCAGGCTACGTTGGTGTGTTGCTTAACCAGGACGACGATCGAGACGTGCACGAGCACGCAGAGCGCGCCTTTCGCGAGGCTTGGGAGGCTCCGCAGGCGAACAGGGAGCACTTCGAGGCGCTGCTCCTGCTGAACGCGCTTCCCTGCAACGTCGGCCAGGTCGCCGAGGACGGACACGTCGATTTCGTGAACGCCCACTGGCTTGAATACACCGGCCTAACGGTGGAGGAGGCGCAAGCTGCGGGCGGCGCGATTGCCGTTCACCCCGAAGACGTCGCAGAGTTTGAACGGCTGCGCGCGTCACTCAGCGACGGCCAACCAGTCGAAGGCGAAATGCGCATCCGCCGCCGCGACGGCGCATACCGCTGGCACATGGCCCGAGCGGCGCCGGTAAGGCACGACGGGCGGGTCGCCTGGGTGTGGGCCACGGCCGACATTGACGACCGGAAGCGGCGCGAAGGCGTGACTGAGTTCCTGTCCGACGCGGGCAAGGTGCTCTCCGAATGCCTGGACGTAGACGTAACACTGCGGACGATCACCGAGCTCGCCGTTCCGCGCCTTGCGGACTGGTGCAAGATCGACCTGATCGACGAGGAGTCCGGAACCAGACGCGTCGCCTATTCGAACGCCGACCCGGCCCGGATGGCAATGGCAACCGAGGCCCAGAAGCTGCTCGCCGAACACGTGAAGGAGATGCCGCAGGCAGACCGCGTTATCCGTACGGGTTCGAGTGAGCTTGTAGAGGACCTGGAACCGCTTGTGAGCCGCCTGGTGACCGCGAAGCCGGAGTCTGCGAGCTTGCTCACGGCGTCCGACTTCCGGTCGGCGCTCGCGGTTGCCATCAAAACCCGGGGGCGGACGCTGGGGGCGCTGACCCTGGTCACCGCCGAGTCCGGACGCCGTCTTGGCAGGGACGACGTCGAACTCGCCGAGGAGTTCGCGCGCCGCCTCGCGATAGCGGTCGACCATGCCCTCCTCTACCAAAACCTCACCGCTGCCCTGCAAGCGAAGAACGAGTTCTTGTCCCTCGTCTCGCATGAGCTGCGGACGCCTTTGACGACCCTAACCGGCACTGCCCGTGTCTTGCGCCGGCACGGAGATCAAATGGAAGCGGCCGACCGGATTCAGGCGCTGAGGGATCTCGAGATCGGGGCGGAATGGCTCTCCCGCATCGTCGAGAACATGCTCAACCTCGCGCACGCGGAGAATCGCAACTCCATCGAGTTGGAGCCGCAGCTCCTGCGCCGGCTGATTGGGACGATGGTTGCCGAACAGCGCGACCAGTTCCCCGGGCACGAGGTCGTGTTGACCGCGGCCGAAGACCTTCTTCCCGTCCTGGCGAACGCCGAATACGTGCAGCAGATCATGGCCAATCTCTTGAGCAACGCACGAAAGTACAGCCCTCCAGGACAGGCAATCGACGTGCTGATCGAGAGGGAGGGGGATTTCGCCGCCGTTACCGTCAGCGATCGCGGGATCGGCCTCGACCAAAGCCAGCTCACCGAGATCTTCGAACCGTTCTTCCGCTCGGAAGAGGGCGCGTCACGCGCGTCCGGGATCGGGCTTGGGCTCACCGTCTGCAAACGCCTGGTGGAACTCCAGGGGGGCCATATCCGCGCCCTCGCCAGGCCAGGCGGCGGGAGTTCGTTCCGCTTCACGTTACCTCTCGCCCCGGAATACCGGGATGCCGGCGAAGGGTAAGCCGCGCGTGGGGTGCGCCTACCGTCCTTGTAACGAACTCGCAAGGCGCCGTGCCCTCGCCGCCCGGCGCCGTGCAACGGCGGTTGCCGCATCATGGGACCACATACTGGAGGGAAAGACGTGGCGAAACTCATTCGACGGGAAGAAGGACACGCATACGCCTACGGCGGTGGCGGACTCCTCGCGGTCATCATCGTGGCCCTTCTCCTGATCTGGCTTCTCTGATGGCGTCTGAACCGCTCGTGCTTGGGGTGGACGACGAGGCTGGAGTTCTTCGTCTGATGAAGCTCGAACTCACGGCTCAGGGGTTCCGTGTGATTACTGCTTCCAACGGCGTGCAAGCGCTGGCACTTGTTGAAGAGCAACGGCCGGACATCATCCTGCTCGACGTCATCATGCCCGAGCACTCAGGATTCGAGGTCTTGCGCAGCATCCGCGAGCGCTGGCACACGCCGGTCATCATGGTCACCGCACGCGATCGAGAAGTGGACAAAGTCAGCGGCCTCACTGCCGGGGCAGACGACTACATTGTCAAACCGTTCGGCTCCGACGAACTGGGCGCGCGTATCCGGGCGGTGCTGCGCCGTGCCTCAGGGATCGACGTTGATCAACTGGTGACGGCCAACGGTGTCGAGGTGGACCTTTCCCGCCGGATCGTGAAGCGGAACGGCGAAGAGGTTGCCCTCACCCGGACCGAGTGGCTTCTTCTGCAACACCTGGCAGCGAATTCCGGAAAGGTCATCCTCAACAGCGAGCTGCTCTCGAAAGTTTGGGGCCCCGAGTACCGCGACGACCTTCAGTACCTGCGGGTGTGGGTCTCGCGAATCCGCCAGAAGATTGAGCAGGATCCCGGCAGCCCGAAGATCATCATCACCCGGCCGGGCATTGGATACATGTTCCGGGCTGATGCCGTCACAGCCTCGACCTGAGATCCGCCCCCTCCGGTCCCGATCCGCCTAACGGGATCCATTCCAGGGGAGTGCCTGAGAGCGAACACCGTCCAGTGCCTCTGCCTGTGAGGGGACGGTTCAAGCAGGCCCACCTTAAACGCACCACGCCGTTTGCTACATCAGCTCACGCGGGTCGCTCCGATACTCGCACGCCCTGCCCGAGCCATGCCAGATGGCTTACAAGGTCCTCCCGCGAATACCCGGGTAGCTTTCGCTACCCGGGTATTCGCGCCATCTCGTCCTCCATCTCGAAGAGACGGTCGGAGACACGCGCCACATCGAGGAGCGAGGGCTCTTCGATCTCCACAAGCTCCCGCACGAGCGCACCGCACGCCTCCTTCAGCGTGTCCGGTGCGCCCTCCCGCTCGAGCGTCGCGTGAATCCGCGCGGCGAAGGAGGAAACCGCCCGGTGCCACTGGCGGCCATCGCCGGTTTCGAACGGCAGTTCTCGGGCGCCTCGAAGCAGGTTCCGAAGCGACTGGCGAGTGCTCTGCCCCATGGGCGATGGCCGGGCGCCTGGGTGAACGACCATGCAAGACGGTCCTCCCTTGATTTGGATGCGGTCCATGAAGCATCAGGGGAACAGCCTTGAGTAGGTCTCTCCGCGCTCTTACGGCGACTTGCAAACTCATCTCAGGCATTCGGGCCGCTGTCGCGACGCGTGCGTCCGACGGACGACGCTCAACGGCGGAGGGCGGCCACCAACTCGGCCTTCGTCATGGCCGCGCGGCCCTTGATACCAACGTCCTTGGCCTTCGCGTAGAGCTGGGCTCTGGTCCACTCCTCATACTTCGCGCTTGAGACGCGGTTGCGCGCCATGTCTTTCGGGTCGCTGTTGGCGATTCGAGCGGCCTTTTCCTTGCCCATGCCCTCGTCCCTGAGCGCTTCGTACCGGCGCTTGTCCTTGATGCTCGGGCCCGGGTCTCTTCCACGTGGCATGACACACCTCGATAATGGAATTCTTCCATGTTCCGCCGCACGCACTGAAATCGCCCCAGATCGCGGCGCCGAAGAGCGTTGCATTTTCGTTGCAGCTTGTGTCGAAACACTGATCGCTTTTACGCATATCCGCATCACCTTAAGAACGGCTGCCTGCTGACGATTCCAGGCGACCGTCAGGCTCCGCCTGAACCACCGTTAGTCCACTGCGGGAAAGGCGCTGCTGTTGTTTGCATCGTTGGAACAAGAGTCAGCGTATCGTGGACGAAGTGGGAAGCCAGGCATCGCTCGTGGCGGCACTACGCGGGCGCCTGGCGCACGCTGGAGGCCGTCCTATGAACAGCATGCGTGTCGTCTGTGCGTGGTGCGGGAAGACGATAACCGCGGGACGTTCTCCGCCCTCACATGGCATCTGTTCACGATGCGAGCGCGCGGAGGGAAAGAAGCACGGAGCCACCGAGGCGCAGCAGCCCAAAAAGAGCGTTCGCCCGGTCACGGGTCAAGCCCTTACCCGTGCGGGCAACCAGGGTGGCGGTCGAGCCCAACCGTGACTGCGGCGCGAGTTTCGGCCGCCGCGCTCAATAGTCCTCTTCGGCCGAAGCAATCGGGAGCTCGAAACTGAACACGGCACCACCCTCTTCGTGATTGCGTACCCAGATCCGGCCGTGAAGAGCCTCCACCAGTCGCCGGCAGACGGCAAGCCCAACGCCAAATCCGTCCGCCGGCATGCTCGCCGTCGAACGATAGAAGGGCTCGAAAACGCGTTTCTGCTGCTCTACCGGGAGTCCGGAACCGTGATCACGCACGTTGAATCGGACGTCGTCGCTCAGGCGCTCGACCGTGATCTCAATTGGCTGCTCCGCGGGGCTGTATTTCTCTGCGTTGTTGAGCAGATTTCGCATGATCAGGAGGAGCAGCAGCTCATTACCGAGCACCGGCGCCGAATCACCGCTCAGCGTCACCTTCAGCTCTCTTGTGGGGAACTGCTTCCGATGCTCGGCCGCAAGCTTGGCCACCAGCCGGCGAAGGAGCACCGGTTCGGTTTCGGGATGTGAGCCGCGC
>JAKALX010000455.1 GCA_021823905.1 Chloroflexota bacterium
GGTCGACCGTCTTGGCGATCGCCTCCATGGACGCCACGGCCTGCATGACCGCCTTCTGCCCCTCCTCGGCGGCCTGGCGGGACTCGATGGCGGAGGCCGCCACCTGCTCGGACTGGGTGGCGACCTGGGCGATGCGCTCGCCCATGCTGTTCGCCTCGGTCCTCGAGCCGGCGGCCGAGCCAGCGGTGGAGCGGGCGGAAGCGGCGAGCTCCTCGGAGCCGGAAGCGACCTGCTCGACTTCGCGCGCCGACTCCTGGCTCAGCGACGACAGCGACACCGTGGAGCGGGTGACCTCGTTGATGGCGGTGGCGATCTGGCCGGTCGCGGCTGCCATCTGATCGGAGGCTTCCTGGAGCTGGTCGGCGGCCGAGAGAATGCTCTGGGCGTTTTCGCCGACGCCGGAGACGATTTCGGTGAGGCTGGCGCGAGAGTCGTTGTAGGCGGTGATGGTGGCGATCATGGCGTCGATGATCTCGTTGGTGGTGGCGGCGGCCTGGCCGACCTCGTCCTTGCTGAAGCTCGGGATCTTGGGAGTGACGGGGGTGACCTTGACCGTGAGGTCGCCGCCGGCGAAAGCCACCATGCCCGCGCGGAGGTCTGCCAGGCAGTGCTCCTGGATGCTCGTCAGGCGGTTCACGACGGCCTTGGCGGCCCCGCTGACCGAGCGGGCGAGGAAGAACGCGATTGCGAAACCGACGACGACGGCAACGCCAGAGATGACAAAGATCTCCATCTCGGACGCGCTGGCCGCGCTTTCGGCGTCGTTGTAGACCGCGTCGGCTCGCTTCAACTTCGAGTCCAGCAAGCTCCCGGTGTCGGTGTTGACTTTGCCGGCCAGCGTGGCCGCAACCGGGCCTCCGTTGAGGCCCTTGTCGTTGACCTCCTGGGCGGCGTCCGAGCCTTTTGCCTTGAGCGTCGAAAAGACGTCCGTGCGTGCCTTCTTGAGGTCCGCTAGATCCTTCTCGGCCGCAGCCGCGAGGGCCTGGGTCTCGGGAGTCTGGAACTGACTCTTCACGGCCGCGAGCCCGGCGATGGCCTTGTCGAGGGTCGCCTGGCTCTCGCTTGCGAACTGATCCGCCTTGGCCTGATCGCTCGCGAGAAGCGCCGACTTGGCGGCAACCGTGGACTCGGTAGCCAATGCGTCGGCTTCGGCAACGTCGGCGTAGACTTTCATCTCGTTCTTGTAGACGTCGCCCGTGCTGGTGTTCGCGCTCATGACGGCGCGAATCCCGAAGAAGACAGCGACGCCCATGAGGGCCATGACTGCCGTAAAGCTGATGAGCAGCTTTACTCTCATCCCAAGATCGTTGAACCAGCGAACCACGTAATGACTCCCCGATCGCACCGGGTAGGAGTTTAGGGGTCTCCGCTGACCCACAATCCGATGCGATACGGGTAGAGAATCGGTTCAACAAGGAGCCCGGAGATCAGGGGTGTCCCGAATCTTGTTCGCACTTGGAATAGAAATCGGCGATATTGGCGATTTGGAGCGGGCACGCGACA
Organism: Chloroflexota bacterium; assembly: GCA_021823905.1. Taxonomy (GTDB): domain Bacteria; phylum Chloroflexota; class Dehalococcoidia; order Tepidiformales; family Tepidiformaceae; genus JAKALX01. Next base: position 1,504 of record JAKALX010000455.1, read on the forward strand.
ACCGCCCGGCGCGACGCATGTCCCCCGGCGCCGGCGCCGGCGCCGGGGGACGCTCCCTCAGCTCAGCCGGAACTGGGCGGTGGACGCCTGCAGCCGCTCCGCCAGCGCGCGCATCCTGTCGGCGGTCGCCGAAAGGCCCTGCGCCTGCGCGCTGACCTCCTCGGTTGAAGCAGAAACCTGTTGCGCCGAGGCGGACGTCTGCTCGCTGGTGGCCGAGACCTGCATGATCGCGTCGGTCACGCGGCTGGTTCCGGCAGCCATTTCGCTGGCGCTGTTCGCCGATTCTTCGGCCATGGCGGCGATGCTCTCGGCCGAGCCGACGATGCGGCCCGCGCCCCCGGCAAGATCCTGGACGTCCAGGGCGATCTGCTGCATCTGGTGCGCGGCCCCGTTCACCTGGACGATGATCGACGACAGGGCCTCGCCGGCCTCGGCGGTAATAGCGCGGCCCTGCTCGACGTCATTCACGCCGGCCGCCATCGCCGCGACCGCTTGCTGGGTGCCCGTCTGGACGCGAGCGATGAGGGCTGCGATCTCCTTGGTCGACTGTGAGGAGCGCTCGGCCAGGGTGCGGACGTTGTCGGCAACGACGGCGAAGCCGCGTCCCTGCTCGCCCGCGCGAGCGGCCTCGATCGCGGCGTTCAGGGCAAGGAGGTTCGTCTGGGCGGCGATCTCGTCGATGACCTTGACGATGTCGCCGATCTGCTGGCCATAGGTGCCGAGCTCGTTGACGGTGGCCGAGGCGCGTTCGACCGCGGCGGCGATGTTCTCCATGGACGTGACGGCGTGCTGGACCGCGGCCTGACCCGTTTCGGCGGCCGCGCGCGACTCGTCGGCGGAGCTTGCGACGTCGGCGGAAGTCTCGGCCACCTGGCGGATCCGTTCGCTGATCTGGATTGCCTCTGTCTTGCTTACGCGGGCGGAATCGGCGTTGGAGACGGCGGCGGCGGCGAGCTGCTGCGACCCGGTGGCGACGTGGCCAATTTCCATGGCCGAATCCTGGGAAAGGCTCGACAAGGCGACCGCCGAACGGGTCACTTCGTTGATTGCGGCCGCGATCTGGCCGGTGGCGCCGGCCACCTGGCCGGACGACTCATGAAGGCCGTTCGCGCCATCGAGGATCGCCTCCGCGTTTTCGCGCACGTTGCGAATGAGCTCGGCAAGGCTTTCGCGGGCGGCGTTGTACTGGCCCATCGTCGCGATCGCCTTCTCGCGGATGCTGTTCGCGGCAGCGGCGGCCATGCCCACTTCGTCTCTCGAGCGCGTGGCGATTGGAGGCGTGACGGCGGTGACGCGGACGGTGAGATCGCCTGCGGCGAGCGCGGCCATGCCGTCGTTGAGCTCGGTGAGGCAGTGCTCCGAGAGGCTGTCGAGGGTCATCGCAACGGCGGCAAGGTTCTTGCGGACGGAGCGTCCGATGAGGAACGAGGCGACGCCGCCAACAACGGCCGCAACAGCGAGCGAGATCAGCAGCAGGATCTTGGCCTGGCTGGTGGAGGCCGTGGTCGTGTCGAAGAGCTCGCTGCCGGTTTTGACCTTCGCGTCGAGCCCTTCGTTCAGGGCTTGCTGGACCGGTTCGACGCGGCCGGGCTCCTCCCGTTCGAGGCTGGCGCCCGCGCCTGTCGACGCCACGGTCTGCAGGCTCTTCACCGCCCAGGCGTAGTAGTCGTTGATCGCTGACTCGATCGTTTTGACGGAGGGTGATTCGGAACGTGCGGCGTCGTTCTGGTAGGCGAGCTGGATGATGGCGTCGAGCGATGCTTTCGACTGCTTGGCCTTGTCGGCGTTGATGGCCGTCGTGCTGGGCTCGGCCAGG
>JAKALX010000042.1 GCA_021823905.1 Chloroflexota bacterium
CGAGGACGCGTTGATCGTGGGGCTGCTGGGCTTCGTGCTGTTCACGGGCTTCCTCGTGCAGGGTCTGCGGCTCGCGGGCAACGAGATCCCGGCGGGGCACGAAAGCTGGTCGTACTGGTCGCCGCTGGGCTGGGTGATCGCGAAGATCTTCGGCGGGCTGAGCGTGAAGACGGCGCTGAACATCCACCAGGGCGTCTGGTGGTTCCACGTGGTGGCGGCGTTCGGGCTGCTCACGCTGATGTCGATGACGAAGTTCCGGCATATCGTCTTCGGGCCGGTCAACGGGTTCCTGAAGCGGCCGGGCAAGCAGCTCTACCTGGCGCCGATGGGCGACATCGAGGCGATGATCGAATCGGGCCAGGGACTGGGCGCGGGCAAGCTCCAGGACTTCACCTGGAAGCAGCTGTTCGACGCCGACACATGCGTTCGCTGCGGCCGCTGCACGGACGCCTGCCCGGCGTGGACGGCGGGGCAGCCGCTCTCGCCGATGGCGATCATCCAGGGGATCAAGACGTACATGAACCACGCGGGGCCGCTGCTGATCAAAGGGAAGCGAGCGGAGGAGGTCCTGGAGCCGCTCGTAGGCGGGTACATCAAGGACGAGTCGCTCTGGGCCTGCCGGACGTGCGGCGCCTGCGTCGAGGCCTGCCCGGTGATGATCGAGCACGTGCCGTCGATCGTGGACATGCGGCGCTACCTGGTGATGGAGCAGTCGCGGATGCCGGCGACGGCGCAGGCGGCGCTCCAGAACATCGAGCAGCGCGGCCACCCATGGCGAGGGACGCAGCTCACGCGCGAGACGTGGATCCAGCAACTCGCGGGCGAAGGCGTCGAGGTGCCGATGTTCGACGGGTCACAGGAGTACCTGTACTGGGTCGGGTGCTCGGGGGCGCTGGTCGAACGGAACGTGCCGATCACGCAGAGCCTGGTGAAGCTGCTGATCGAGGCGGGCGTGAGCTTCGGCGTGCTCGGCCAGATGGAGACCTGCAACGGCGACCCGGCGCGGCGGCTGGGGAACGAGTTCCTCTTCGCAACGATGGCCGAGGCCAACGCGCAGGCGTTCAACGAGCTGGGCGTCAAGCGCATCGTGACCTCATGCCCGCACTGCTTCAACACGTTCGCGAACGAGTACGGGGACTTCGGCGGGAAGTACGAGGTCATCCACCACGCGGAGTTCCTGCAGACGCTCATCGGGCGTGGGCTGTTGAAGCCGAAGGCGATGGAGGGCGTGAACATCACCTTCCACGACAGCTGCTACATCGGCCGGGGGAACGGGATTTACGACGCGCCGCGCGAGGTGCTGGAGTCGATCCCGGGCGTGAAGCTGGTGGAGATGCCGCGGAACCGGCAGAACGGCCTCTGCTGCGGCGCCGGCGGCGGGAACATGTGGCAGGAAGAGAAGGGCACGCGCGTCAACCATCTGCGCGCGGCGGAGGCGGCGAACACCGGCGCCTCGATCGTCGCAACGGCGTGTCCGTTCTGCATCCAGATGTTCGACGACGGCATCCCGGCGGTGCAGCCGGACGAGGACAAGCGGACGATCAAGGCGATGGACATCGCGGAGCTGCTGCAGGTGGTTCCCAAGGGGTAGGGTTCTCGCGGCGGGCGCCGGGCGGGTGTTCTCGGCTTTGGCATCCGTACTGTGCCCAACACTTCCCGCGTCGTGCGTGGTCAGACATCGTGCCACAAGAAGGTTGCGCTAATGTGCCTAAATAGTGCCCGTGCCGTTGTGTCGAGCCGCATTCATATATGAGTGGCGTACTTTGGCCCTCCGCGGACGCAGGGAGCCTGATTCTTACGTATCTCTAACGATTATGGCGAGCCCCGAATCTGCGGTGGCCCACCAGCGGGCCATTCTGCGTCAGGAGTGTCCCAAATCGGCGTGAAAATCGCGACATCTGTTGACGATTAACCAACCACTCGTACGCGTGTATGAAACCGGCCATTGACGTGATCAACACTGTTCTGTCACCATGCGCGTTGCCCGCAGGAGCCGGGCGCGCCGGGGCACGTAACAGACCCCGGTACGGAGAGCGATTCGGGCAAGGCGATGAGCGCCAGCCGCCCTTCGGGACGACACGACGTCACACTCAGCCAGAGCGACTTTCCAGCGCCAACGCCTGCGAGCATGACTTCCGGCCGCCTGGCGGGCGCTCACTTCGAGCGCGCGCCGAACTGGCGCCGAGACATGAAGGAGCAGAGAAAAGCCCGGCAGTGGCGGCAACCACAACCGGGCCGGTCGCAAGGGGAACTGTTGAGGGCCCACCTTGCTGGTCTGATAGTAGCACTGGCTTCTCCTGATCAGCATGCGCGGCGCTTCCCGGGGTGTGTATCCGGGAAAGGCCGCGTTTCTCTCCCCCTCGCGACCCGGAAAGGAGCTGGCCCGGGTCAAAACGCTGAGCGGCGCCCGACTGGCGCAACCCAACGCAACAAGCACGCAATGCTCATGCCCCGCTAAAGACGGTCCCGGTCGCTACAACTGTGACCTGAGGCGCTGCATGCGAACGGCCGGCGACGCAGCCGGCAACAAGGAGAGAACCGCAGTCATGCGCAAGATCATCTTTTTAAACCTGCTGGTCATCGGTCTCGTCGGTGTCCTCTTCGCGAGCGCCAGCACGTTCGCCTACTTCAGCGACGACGCCACTGACACCGGCGCCAGCTTCCGGTCGGGTACGCTCGACGTGCAGTTGAGCAACAACGGTGGCGCGTCGTGGGCTGACAACGTCTCGGCGGCCTGGGTGACGCCCAGCAACTGGGCGCCGGGCGACACGGCCGACCTCACCCTCTTCTACAAGAACAATGGTAGCGTCTCGGCCCACTCCGGGCTCATCGACTACCAGTACAACAGCTGCGCTGCCGGCAACATCTTCCCCAAGATCCAAGTGGTGTCCTGGCAAGAGAGCTTCGACGGCGGCAGCACCTGGCCGATCGAAAACATTGTCGGCGGGAATTACAGCGTCTTCGACCGCAACGGCGATGGCAAGATGTCGCTCCAGGAGCTGATCGACGGTGACTCGTGGACTCCTGGCACTCAGTCGCCCAGCCCGTACGACGTGGCTTGGTACACCCCGGCTGACAACCGAATCGCCGGCGTGACCGGAGACCATGGTGCCTGGGGCCGAGACGACGACATCCGCCCCTTCGGCAACCCTGACCTTCTTCCGGCCGGAGGCTCGGCGGCCGGCATGAAGCTCACCCTGAAGTTCATGGAAGACGCTGGCAACGCGTACCAGGGCCTTTCCTGCAGCATGAACATCAGCGCCAAGTTCGTCCAGGTGCCGGGCCGCCGGCCGTGGACCAGTCTGGCTGGCTACTAGCCACACCTTGCGATGGGAGGGGGGATTCTTCTCCCATCGCACCACTACGACGCGTAGCCATGGGGGGGAGGAATCCTCCTCCCATGGCACCGGTTCCCGCAGGAGCGATCTCATATGAAACGGACGACGTTACGAGCCGCGGAGGCCCTGGTCGCCCTGGCCACGATTCTCGCGCTCACGGTAACAGTCGCATTCATGGTGGTGCCGCGACTCATGGGCTGGCAGCCGGTCGTGGTCCTCAGCGGCAGCATGGAGCCGGCGATCCCCGTGGGCGGGGTCGCTTTCCTTGCGCCTGTCCATCCGGAAAAAGTCAGGACCGGTGACGTCATAAGCTACCAGCTCGGGAACGCACGCGTCACTCACCGCGTTGTGGAAGTAGGGACGGATGGCCAGGGCGCCCTGGCGTTCAGGACCAAGGGCGACGCCAACGATGACGCGGACGCGGGCATGGTGCCGGCATCCCAGGTGCAGGGCCGGGAGGTGTGGGTTGTGCCGTACGCGGGCCGCGTATCGAGCTTCATCCGTTCGCGCGACGGTTTCAGACTCATGATCTTCTTGCCGGCCCTGGTGATCGTCGCCACCTCCGTGTTCAGCATCGTCGCGGAGATGAACAAACAACGCCGAAAGGCGGCTGCCTGACGCCATGGACTCCACGGCGAGCCGCGTGCGGGTGTGGACGTTGGGAATGGGCTTCGCACTTTCCGCGGCCTGGATGGTGGTGTTCTTCGTGAATCCAGGCGCGACGGGCGCCTACCTTTCGGCCACCGCCGTCAGCAGGGGTAACACCATCTCGGCCGCTGCCTCGTTTCCGAGCCACGTACCCTCCAGTTCTAACGTCACGCAGTCGGCAGGATCGACAGAGGCGGGCACCCCGTCGCCGAGCGGCCGCGCCCCGGGGAACGAGGCGACGGCCCTGGGACCAGGCGGATCCGCTACCGGCGACACGCCAACACCCACACCAAAGCCGACCCCGACGCCAAAGAGCGCGAAGCCCAGCAATGGTGGCTACCTAATCCCCATCCTCAACTACGGGACGCCAACGCCGAAGAAGGGCAACTGACATGCCGGCATGGCGCCCGACGTCCTGCTACTGCCACGATCAGCGGACTCTCGACCCGTCGCTGTGTGCGCGGCGACCGCCACGCCGGGACGCCGCAATCAGCGCCCACGCCGGCCTCGACGCCGAGGAATCTCCAGGCCCGGTGGTAGTTCCAGCGCGTGGCATCTCAGGGCGATGATCAATCGTGCACTCCTCAGTGCGGGACTGGCGATGGTTGCGATCGGCCTGGCAGTTGCGAGCCGCCCCGCGGGTGGCGTTACCCGCGCGTCCGCGGTGGCCGGCGACCACCTACAGATCGCCCCAGCCAGCACGCGCAATTTCGGCAGCTCGGCCGACGGCATCTGGGTGATGCAGAACGCAGGTGCAGGCGACAGCGTGACCGGGAGCGTCCTGCTCCGCACCGTCGGGTCTCTCAACCCCCTGAACTCGTCGCTCCGGCTGTCAGCCTCGCTGGACGGAACCGGTAACGAGGCGTTCGCCTCCCGCCTCTTCGTCACTGCGATGGTCTACGACAGCGAAGACGTGCTGCCCCTGTGGAGCGGCTGCCTCGCGGGTAACCAGCTCTCTGTGGCTTCACTGGCAGCCTGCCCGGGCCAGTCGCTCCTCCCGCTCCCGGCTCCCGGCGACGGCACGCCCTTCAGCATGACCGTGGAGTTGGACCCGGACGCTCCCAACGAACTTCAGGGCCAGCGCTCTGGCGTGTTGACGTTGACATTCAGGCTCGCCGACACCACGGCGGACAGTTCGAACCCGGCTGTGTTCGAGCCGCCGGGAGGCAATCCTGCCGCGGGCACTCACCCACTTCCCTCCGGTTCAACGAGCAAGCCGCCGTCGGCAACTGCTTCCACCCCACCAGCACCCGCGGCCACCGACGTCGTCGCGGGCGAGCGCACTCCCGGCGCCGCGGCCACCGCACCGGCGCCGCCCCGCCCGACGCCGATCGCGCCGGGGACTGGCGGCGGTTCGAACCACTCAACCGGTTTCCCCTGGGCGCTGCTGTTCCTCGTCGCGGGGTTGGTGTCGCTCGGATCGAGCGCACTCCGGTGGATGGCAGGACGGACGACGGAATGAACGTGCGCGGCATGGGTTATCGGCTGGACGCGCTACCAGCGGCGCCTGAGCGGATGGAGACCGATGGCGCAGCAGCGGACAATCTGAGCGTGAGGCATGTGGAAGTTGACGCGAGTCAGTTTCGCTCGCACCCCGATGAGATCGCGCACCTGACGGGACAGGACGCGGCGGGGCGCGGCGATGATGCGGTGCGGCTCGCGCTCGAGGCCGTGCGCGCCATGCGAGAGGAGGTTGGTTCGGGAGCGCCAATCGACCCGGACCGGCTGCACAGGCTGCTGCTGCGGATTGAGCTGCTGCTGGATCTGAAGTAGCTCAGTCGAACCAGCGCATCTCGCCCGGCGCCAGCTCGGCTTCGAGGAGGCGGCCGCGGGCTTCGACGGCGATCGTGCGAGGGCGGTCAAGGTCGTTGCGGACCTGGATGCGGCCGCTGACCTGGCGCTGGAAGAGGCCGGCGTAGGTGATGTGGCCGGTGTCGCCAACGACGCGGGGCGTGGGACCGCGGCCTGCGACCTGCAGGAGGACGGCGTCGTGCGGCGGTAGCAGGATGTCGCCCATGCCGAGGACGCGGCCGCTCCAGAGGTCGAACGCGACTTCGCCGGGGCGCAGGTACTCGGTGGCGACAACCCAGCGCGGCTCGTCGGTCCAGTTGAGGATGCCGACGAGGAAGCGGCCTTCTCCGAGGTCGGCGCGCCAGGCGGAGGGGACGGGGCCGTCGGACGGATCGTATGGCTCGGCGGCCACGCCGGGCGGCGGGAAGAGCGCGAGAGCCAGCTCGCGGCGCGCCGGCGAGAGCTTCGCCAGGTCGTCGCTGGCGACCACCATGCCGCCGCTGAGGGCGACGGCGGTCGCGAGGAAGCGGGTCTCGCGGGCGTCGAGGGAAGTGTCGGTATCGCGAACGATGAGGCAATCGGGGTCGTTCGCCCACCAGCGGTTGTGCATCCAGTTGCGCTGGAGGGTCATGCGCATGGCGTGCTTGGCGGAGGGGTTCGTGCCGTCGAACCACGTCTCCTTCACGTCGGGGCCGACGCGCATGGCGTCGACAAGGCCGACCGCCGGGCCGAAGTGGCAGGTGCAGCCAAGGATGAAGGTCTCGTCACCGGCGGCTTCGCGGATGATCTGGAGGCCGCGGCGGAGGTTCAGAGCGGCGGTTGTGCCGGGTGCGTGATAGCGGACCAGCGAGGCCGACGCGGCGGCGAAGGCAAGGGCGTCGAGCTTGAGGTATTCGTAGCGCCATTCGTGGACGACGGTGCGGATGACCTCTCGGAGCCAGGCCTCGGCGCCGGGGTGGGTGCAATCAAGGACGGCGCAGCGGCCAAGCCAGGTCTCGACGAAGAGGGTGTTGCCACCGGCGGTCTTGAGTGCGAACTCGGGGTGGTCACGCAGGGTGGCGCTGTCTTCGTGCAGGACGAGTGGCGCGAGCCAGAGACCGGGCTTGTAGCCAGCCTCGCGGATGCGCCCGGCGAGCGCGGCCATGCCCGACGCGAACTTTTCGTTGGGCACAAGCCAGTCGCCGGTGTGCGACTGGTAGCCGTCGTCGATTTGGACGTATTCGGCCGGGTGCTTCTCGCGCTGCATCGCCTCCAGGTTCGAAAGCACGTCGGCTTCGGTGACGCGGTTGTAGAAGTAGTACCAGCTGCACCAGCCGGTTGGGACGTGTGCCGGCACGCGAGCGCCCATCTCAGCCGCCACTTCGCGGGCGTAGCGGTCGATCATCGCGAGCGAATCGCGGCCGTCGATGAGGAGGACCGGCGGGCAGTCGTAGGTGTCGCTGGGTTCAATCTCGACGCCGTCAACGTCGAAGACGAGCGCGATCTGGTCGGCGTACTCCTCGTCCTCGTCGAGGTCGACCTGGATGTCAAAGAAGGAGCGCGACATGTTGAGCGAGCCAACGAGCAGCGTGGGGGAGGCTTTCGCGGGGAGCGTCAGCGCGATGACCTCGCGGCTGACGTAACGGCGGCCGTCGTCGCCGAGGTCTTTGACGAAGCGGCCGTCGTAGGTCGTGTCAGCGGGCGTGCCGAAGTTGCGGACAAGTGCGTCCATCTGCATGTAGCGTCCGTGTAGCCACGCCCAGCCAGCGGCCGCGCCGATCTCCACCTCGGCGACGAGGCGGATCTCTTGCGGGTGGAGGGCCTGGCCGCCGGTGTTTGTCAGCGAGACGGCGAGACGCCCGGTGGCCGGATCGTAGGCAACGCCGACCTTCGCGCCATCGACGGCGTCCGGCTCGAACTCGAGGTTCCAGGGCAGGGGGATGGGGAACATCTGTGTCTATGTTACCGGGCCCACGGGTTGGCGCAGGGAACCCTCACCCCGGCCCTCTCCCTGCGCGCAGGGAGAAGGTGGCTCCATCAGCCGGCACGGACTCGTGAACCTCCCGGGCCGCGCTTTAGCCCGCGAACTCGCGGCGGGCGGCCTCGAGCTGCGCGGGCGTGCCGATGTCGAACCAGGGGCCTTCGACCGGGCAGGCGGCGACGGTGGCGCCGGAGTCGATGAGCGCGCTGATGGCCTCGGGCAGCTCGTATTCGCCGCGGCCCGAGGGCGTCAGCGCGTCGATCAGCGGCCAGATCTCGGGGCCGAGAACGCCGAAGCCGGCATTGTTCCAGCGGGTTGTCGAGGTTCCCGGCGCGGGTTTCTCTACGATACGGACGACGCGGAGCGCATCGTCGACGTAGACGGCGGCGCCTGCCCAGGGATCGCCCACTTCGTTCACGGCAATGGCGGCGTCGGCGAGGCGCGAGCGGCGGACGACCGCACGATAGTTGTCCGGACGAACGAGGATGTCGCCCCAGCTGAAGACGAAGCGGTCGTCGCCAAGGTGGTCTCGGGCGAGCGCGATGGCGCGGGCGGTGCCGTCGAACTGCTCCTGCCGGAGGTAGGTCACGGAGAGGCCGCTGGCCGCGCCGTTCCCGATCTCCGCCTCGATGCGGTCGCCGAGGTAGCCGGTGACAATCGCGACGTCTTCGATCCCGGCGCGGATCAGCCCGTCAAGGATACGGACGAGAATCGGTCGGCCACCGACCATGAGGAGGGGTTTTGGCGTCGCCGCCGTCAGCTCGCCGAGGCGCGTGCCGCGGCCGGCGGCGAGAATGACCGCCCTGGTCACGCCAGTCACCGGATTTCGAGGCCTCCCGAGGCGTGCACTTCGAAGCCCGGACCGCCGGTCGTGGCAATGGCGGCGTCGATCACGTTCTGGACGTTCTCGGGCGTGCAGGCGGCGAGCGCGAAGCCACCGAAACCAGCGCCGGTCAGGCGCGAGCCCAGTGCACCAGCCTTTCGCATCGCCGCGCAGACTTTGTCGAGGGCCGGCGTGCTGCAGCGGAAGTCCTCGCGCAGGCTGTTGTGGGAGGCGTCGAGGAGCTTGCCGAAGCCGCGGAGGTCGCCATCACGGAGCGCTTCCTCGGCCTCCTGAACTCGCAGGGCTTCGGCGAGGACGTGGCGGGCAACGCGCTTGACCGGCACCTTCACCTGCGCGTCCCAGGTCTCGGCGGTGAGCTGGACGATGTGGGCGATGTCGACCTGCGCGCCGTGGGCGACCTCGCGCGCCGAGATCTTCTCGGGGAGGCCGTCGACGAGGATGTCAACGACGTCGACGCCGCTGACCTGCCCGAGGGTGACCGGCTGGTCGAGGTCAACGCCGACCTCGTCGGCGATCATGACGGCGGCAATGCGGGCGCCGACGACGCGCTCATTGTAGGCGTCGCGCGCGGCGCCGCCCTTGGGAGCCTCCTCGCCGGAGGAGGCGACGACGAAGGAGAGGACCTCGGGGAGCGAAACCTGCCTGCGGCCCGGCGGGCGGAAGTCGATGCGGAGCGCGTGGCCTGGCTCGGCGAAGGTGATGACCGCCTGGTCCATGCCGCCGCTTTCGACGCCGACGTAGCGCTCGGCGACAATCGCACGGCGGACCAGCCCCTCGCGATCGAGTGGCGCGCCCCAGGCGGCGGAGAGGGCCGCCAGCAGCCCGACGGAGAGCGCGGAGGAAGAGCTCAGTCCGCCGCTCGCCGGGAGGTCGCCTTCGATGAGCAGCTTCGCTCCCTGCCCTGGAGCGAGGTCCGCGAGCTCGGCGACGGCGCCCGCCAGGTAGCGATGCCACGGCGCGCCGGAGGGATGGCCTTCGGAGCGAGCGAACTGAGCCGGTGGCTCGAAGGCAGCCGATCGGGCTTCGATTTGGCCGTCCGTGGCGGGAGCGGCGGCGACATAGAGCGCGCGTTCGATGGCGATGGGCAGGACCGGGAGCTCGGAGTAGTCGGTGTGCTCGCCGATCAGGTTGACGCGCCCGGGCGCGCGGGCTACGACGGAAGGCGGCGTGCCGTAGAGAACAGCGAAACGCTCGCGGATGGAATCGAAGGCTGATTGGGGCATCAGGTGATTGTCGATTGGCGATTGCCGATTGTCGATTGGCGCGGCGAGCGGCATGGGGCTGGCGTTCGCCCGGCGGACCTGAACGACGCAAGTCCGCGCCTCGCGTAGACTCGACGGACACGCAGGGACAGGTGATGCAGGATGGCAAATTACGTCCGATTCCGCAGGGCCAATGGCAGCACGGGCACCGGGCTGCTCGAAGGCGACGCGATCGCCGTCATCGAAGAGCCGTTCTGGGAGAGCACGAAGCGGACGGGGGAGACGCTGTCGCTGGCTGCGGTGCGGCTGCTCGCGCCGACGGAGCCGCGGTCCGTTGTTTGCGTCGGGCTGAACTACTCGAGCCACCTGCAGGGACGGCCGGTGCCGAACCCGCCGACGCTGTTCTTCAAGCCGCTTTCGTGCCTGGCAGGCCCGGAAGACACGATCGTTTTGCCGGCGAACGCGGGGCGCGTCGATCCGGAAGGGGAGATCGTGATCGTTATCGGGAAGCAGGTGAAGGGCGCGAGCCGGGAGGAAGCGCTAGCGGCGATCTTCGGCTACACGTGCGGGAACGACGTCTCGGCGCGGGAGTGGCAGCGGGCGGACGGCCAATGGTGGCGGGCGAAGGGGAGCGACACGTTCGGGATTTTCGGGCCGAGCATCGTGACCGGGCTGGACCACGCGAACATCGAGCTGACGACGCGGGTGAACGGCAGTCAGGTGCAGCACGCGAAATCGAATGAGCTGATCCTGGACATCCCGGAGATCGTGCGGTACGTGGCGAGCGTCATGACGCTGGCGCCAGGGGACATCATCTACACGGGCACGCCGGGCGAACCGCAGGCGTTGAAGAGCGGCGACGTGGTAGAGGTGGAGGTGGCGGGCGCCGGGGTGCTGCGGAACCGGGTGGGGTAGCGGCATTGGGGCGCGAGACGGTTCAGGGTCCGCGCAGGAGCTGCTCCATCAGGGCTCGGGTCTCGGGGCCCATGAGCTCGAGGCAGGCCGCGAGGCGGCCGGGCTCGTCGTGGAGGAGTTGTTCGAGGGGCTCGCAGACGTCGTCCTGGACGAGGTCGCGGGCGAGGCGGTCACCCTCGGCGGCGATACGTTCGATGACGGCGAAGGCGTGTGCCAGAAACGGGTCGTCCTGGGGCTGGAGGTCGCCTTCGGCGGCGGCGACGATAGCGCTGACGAGGGCGTCGCAGGCGTGGTCGGCGCCTTCTTCGGGCGCGGAGACGACATTCGGGAAGGCTTCATGGAGGAGTGCTGGGACGCCGGTGCGCGCGATGGTCATGGGAAGCTCCTTCAGCAGGGGATGCCACCGGGGCCGCGATCGGTGACGTTGGCGAAGTTGGGTGGATCGCCGGTGAAGGCAAACGCCCACCCGCGGCCGTCCCAAGCGGTGAAGGTCCAGATCAGTGGTTTGCTGTTGTTCTGCCCGCTGATGCGGACGGGAGGGCCATTCGCGGGATCAAGCTCGATGGTGACGGGGCCGAGCGCCTCGACCGTCGCCCTGATGCTTGTTGCCGAGCCTGCAATCCAGCCAACGTCGGTCGCATCGGCGAGTGACATGGTCAACCCGAAGAGGAACGGACGGAGGACATCAGCGCCGCCGCCCGGAACGCGAAACGTAGTCTCGCACGCCGATCGTTTGAAGTATGTCTGGTTCTGATATCGGATGAGACTGTAGGTCGCGCCTGGCTCCCCGGTCCGGGCAAGTTCTGCTGTGGCGATATCGCCCTTTCCCGATACTTTGACGGTTCCGCCGTCTGCTCCACCCCACTGGGGTAGCACGAAGTTCGATTGCTCGACGGTCAGCGTGTAGCTGCCTGTGCTGTCAATCGCTGCCTGCGCCTTCCTCAACGCGTCGGTGGCGCTAGCGGGCCGAGCGGGCTTGTTATCGCTGCAGGCGAACAGGGCGACGGCGAGGCCGAGGGTAGCAGCTAACCTGAACGTGCGTACGGACATCGTGGCATCCACTGTTCGATGGTTGCCACAGTGGCCCGGGCCGACCGATTCGTCAATCCGGCGCGGCGCTCAGCCGCCGAAAACGTGGGCGCAGGGCTCCCAGGCGAGGACCCAGTAGGCACGGCCGGTGTCGAGCGCGGAGAGGGACTGTACGGCGGGCGGAGCGCCGGGGATCCACCTCGCCCAGGCGCCATCGCGGAAGTCGTAGATGGCCGTGGTGCAGAACAGGCTGGCGGCGATTGTGGCTGCGTCGCCGGCCGGGAGAACGACAAGGTTCCAGCCGCTTTCGAGAACCACGGGGAGCTCGGGCTTCGGGGGCTCCGGGGTCGCACCCGGGACAGGCGTTGGCGTGGGCTGCGAGCTCGACCTCGGATAGAGGGCCGAGATCCCGGCGATGTCGTCTTCGGCGAGCTTGCGGTGGACGCCGCGGTACTGGAAGTACATGACGGCGGCGCGCTCGGCGTCGGTGCAGGGGCCGAAGGGCGAGGGGCAGCTGTGCTCGAGCCCGGCGATATGGCCGAGCTCGTGGAGGATGACGGTGCGGGCGTCGTTGGTGCCATCCTGGCCGTCGACGATCTCGGCCGCGGGGTCGCTGTTGAGGACCAGGTCGGCCTCGTGAACTGTACGTTTCGACGTGACGCCGAGGATGCAGCCGGTGGAGCAATCAAGCTTCGCCCAGGCGACGACGTTCTCGCCGTCGGCGAGGCCCTCGGACATCGACGCGCCGCGGTCGGTGACGCCCGCATAGCGGTAGGCGAACTTCGAGGTGGGAACGGTGCTCCATGTCTGGAGGGCGGCGACGACGATCTGGGGGCTGACGGTTGGCGGCGCGCCGGTGGGGTTGTAGGCGATGGGGACGGGGATTTCGCTGTCGTCCCAGAGCCAGCTCCAGCGGCCCCACTGGGCGGTGACGGAGCCGGGCTCGGGTTCGACGACACGGGAACCCGGGGCGAGCTGGGCGAGGCCGCGGCGGGCGGCGCCATCGGCTTCGGCGGCGTCAGTTGCGCGCACTTCGAAGGTGAGGAGGACCGGATCGCCGCTGGCCAGCTCGACCGCGAGTTGAACGGAGCGAATCGTGGGTTCGGCGGCGTTGCTGACAGTTGGCGCGCCAGGGCGGCCACCGGCGACGGCTGCCGCGAGAACGGCCGCCAGCGCGAACACCGACCAGACGTGCCAGGTTCGAACGGTCACATTCCCACCTCGGCGCGCTTCGCCGCTACGGGATTGTTCGGCAGCCACGGGCGTTGCGGCCAGCTATCGGACGCGGGCGAGCGCGACAACCTCGATGTCGCCCCAGGCGTTGGACTGCACGGCATCGCAGTCGCCTGCCTTCAGAAGCTCGAGGATGGCCATGAAGGAGACGACGATTTCGATGCGGGTGCGGCAGCTTTCGATGGCGCTACGGAAGGAGAACTTGCCGCGGCTGCGCAGGATCAAACGGAGCTCCGCGACGCGATCGCCGAGGGTGACGGTGGATTCACGAACGATGACGCCCTGGGGCTCGAGTGGCTTACGCGAGAGGATCTCGGCCATGATCGCGCAGAGGCGATCGACGGTGACGCTCTTCAGGCCGGAATCGGGCGGGGGAGCAGGCGATGGGGCGAGGCGGGTATAGGTGCGCAGGCCCTGCCGCTGGCGGGCGTCGAGGAGATCGACCACCTCGGTGAAGCGCTTGTACTCGCGAAGGAGGTCGACGAGCTCTCGGCCAACGTCGTCGTCTTCGAGAAGCTGGAGCGAGTCCTCCGGTCCGCGCGGGAGGAGGGCCTTCGACTTGAGGTAGATCAGCTTGGCGCCGATGGAGACGAACTCCGCGAGGGCAGCGGGCTCGAAGCCTTCGCCGCCACGGACGGCGCGAAGATACTGGTCGGTGACAGAGACGAGCGAGACGGCCGTTATGTCGAGGTCGTCTCGCTCGATGAGATGCAGGAGCAGATCGAGGGGGCCGTCGAAGACGGGCAGCTGGATTCGGGGCATGTCTCCCGACAGGACAACACCCCCCCGCGGAGGCGCTCCTGCCCTGGTCTTACGACCGTTTCCGTTATCGCGCCGCTGCAGACGCCCCCACTCCTGGAACCGTCCTCTCGACCGCGGCGGCGACACCGGCGACCGACCGCATCATCACGTTGAAGCGTTCATATGTCAACGACTGGGCTCCGTCGCTGAGCGCATGGTCGGGGTTGTTGTGGACTTCGATCATGAGTCCGTCGGCGCCCGCGGCCACGGCGCCGAGAGCGACCGGCGCCACCAGGCCGAGCTTGCCGGTGCCATGGCTGGGGTCGGCGACGATCGGGAGGTGGCTCAACTCCTTGACGAGGGGGATGGCGTTGATGTCGAACGTGTTGCGGTAGGCGGTCTCGAAGGTGCGGATGCCACGCTCGCAGAGGATCACGTTGGGATTGCCCTGGGCCATGATGTATTCGGCGGCGAGGAGCCACTCTTCGATCTGGCCGCTCAGGCCGCGCTTGAGCATGACGGGGCGGCGCGCCTTACCGACCTCGTCGAGGAGGATGAAGTTCTGCATGTTGCGGGCGCCGATCTGGATGATGTCGGCGAGGCGGGCGACGGCGTCGATGTCGCGGACGCTCATGAGCTCGGTGATGACGGGCATCTGGAGCTCGCGGCCGGCAGTGGCGAGGTATTCGAGGCCTTCCTCGCCAAGACCACGGAAGGCGTAGGGCGAAGTGCGGGGCTTGTAGGCGCCGCCACGGAGGATGTTGGCGCCCGAGGCTTTGACGGCGCGGGCGGTATCGAGAATGTGGGCTTCGTTCTCGATTGAGCAGGGGCCGGCCATGATCGCCAGCTCGACGCCGCCGACGCGGACGCCATAGCCGACGTCGATCACGGAACGGCCGGCGCGGAACTCGCGGCTGACGAGCTTGTAGGGCTTGGTGACGCGGTGGACGGATTCGACATGGGGCATCGTCTCGAACATGTCCTGGAGCTCGGGAGCATCCGGGCCGATGACACCAATGATGGAGCGCTCGGTGCCGACGGAGATGTGAGCCTGGTGGCCGGTCTCTTCGACACGTTTGACGATGAGGTCGAGGTCTTCCGGAGTGGCTTCCGGGGATACAACGATAATCACGGGGAAATCTCCATAGCTGTTCGAGCTAGCGCGCGAGAT
>JAKALX010000456.1 GCA_021823905.1 Chloroflexota bacterium
GCGGCCGAGCACCGTCTGCCAGTCCCACGAGAGGTCGTGCCGGTTGGCTGTCGGTGCGTCGGACATGCGCGGGCAAACCCCTCTCTTCCACACCCTTAGTGGCATTGTTCGTGACACCGGATTCGATTGTGGCTGGGCCGTCCCCGGCGGATATTGCTCTCCGGGGGCGGCCGGCCGGGCTGGCCGGCGTTGGGGTAAAGTAGTCCTGAACCCCTCTCCGTTCAACGCTGTTATGTCGTTGTAACAGCCTCTGCACAGACTCTTCACGCCGCTCGGGGGTTATGTGTCACTACCCGAGTGGTTGCCGAAAACGGCACGCGAGTGGCCCGTTCTAGCGAATTCCAGCGAGCGCGCGCGTGCCAGGGAGCAGCCGCTCGCCGCGCCGGATCCGGCCGCTTACGAGCCATAATCCCGTCGCGATAAGCACCGTCAGTTTCGTCCACATGAAGGTCGAAAGGAGCACCTGCTGCACGCTCATCGCGCCGAACACCATCCCCGCCCCGAGGACGACATACGCGATCCGTGCCCAGGCGCCGGCATGCCGCTCCGCGCGGCGCGCGCCCCGAGCGCCAAGCGTCACGCCGAAGGCGACCAGCGCCACGACGATGCTGGCCGAGAGGACGAACGTCATGCGCGGAATGATGGGGCGAATTGGCAGTTTCCGCAAGCCGGTTCGCGTGGCTTGCTTGAAATGAGAGGTTTTGCCATGCTGCGTCGTGTGCCACGGTTGGCACCTTGACGTTCGCGTTAACGTGTGTAGACTAGGATTGAAGTCGAATATGACAGACCAGTCCGCCTCTCCCCTCCACTATCTCCAGATCGGCGAAGCGGCCGAACGAGCGAAGCTCACGCAGCGCACCCTTCGCTACTACGAGGAGAAAGGGCTCCTCAGCCCTCCCAGCCGCATGGACGGCGGGTTCCGCCTGTACTCGGACGAAGACATGGAGCGCGTCGAGCGCATCCGCGAGCTGAAGGATCTCCTCGGCTTCTCGCTCGCCGAGATCAAGGAGATGCTCGACTCCGAGGACGTCCGCCTGCAGCTTCGCGCCGAGTGGCGCAGCGACGCCGACACGAGCGAGAAGGCCGTCAAGATCCGGAAGGCGCGCGACATCACCGCCCAGCAACTCGCCCTGATCGACCAGAAGATGGCGAAGATGGCCACGATGCGCGAAACGCTCTCCGATCGCCTGGAGAAATACGAGGCCTGGCTGCTGAAATGGTCTCCGGACGGTCTGGTGGCCGAGCCCGCGTCGTCGGGAGCAAGTTCCCAAAGCTGATCCGCCTCGCCCGCGCGTATGACGCATTTCATTTTTCGATCGTCTACCATTCCAACTATGCCTCTGCTCGACGCGCTCCGGCGCCCCCTTCGCGACCTCCGGATCTCGGTTACCGACCGCTGCAATTTCCGCTGCGTCTACTGCATGCCGAAGGAGGTGTTCGGGCCGGACTACCAGTTCCTCCAGCGCGCCGAGATCCTCACGTACGAGGAGATCACGCGGCTGGCAACGATCTTTGTCGGTCTCGGGGTGGAGAAGATCCGCCTCACCGGGGGCGAGCCCCTCGTACGCCGCGACCTGCATGAGCTGATCGCCCGGCTCTCGCGCCTGGACGGCCTCAAGGATCTGACGCTCACGACGAACGGTTCGCTGCTCACGGCCCAGGCTCGCGGCCTCAAGGAAGCCGGCCTCAAGCGCATCACCGTCAGCCTCGATTCGATCGACGACGACGTCTTCCGCTCCATGAACGACGTGGGCGTCCCCGTCGCCACAATCCTCGCGGGAATCGAAGCCGCGGCGGAGGCGGGCCTCAGCCCCGTGAAGATCAACGCCGTCGTGAAACGCGGCACGAACGACCACACGATCGTGGACCTGGCCCGGCACTTCAAGGGGAGCGGCCACATCGTGCGCTATATCGAGTTCATGGATGTTGGCGCGACCAACGGCTGGCGACTCGACCACGTCGTCCCGGCGCGGGAGATCATCGAGCGGATCAACGCTGAGCTCCCCCTGGAGGCGATCAAACCGAACTACCGGGGCGAAGTCGCCCGGCGCTGGCGCTACAAGGACGGGACCGGAGAGATCGGCGTGATCGCCTCGATCACGCAGCCGTTCTGTGGCGACTGCTCACGCATCCGGGTGTCGCCCGAAGGCGAGCTCTACACCTGCCTCTTCGGCACGCGCGGCTTCGACGTGCGTAGCCTCCTCCGCGGCGGCCTGCGCGACGCCGAAGTGGCCGAACGGATCTCGGCAGTCTGGCGCGTGCGCGAGGATCGCTATTCGGAGGTACGCACCGAGGACACGATCGGCCTGCGCAAGGTCGAGATGTCGCACATCGGCGGCTGAAGCCCGCGGCTGGCCAGCCCGGCAGCGCCATCGCATTCGACCATCGAACGAAAAGAGGGCTCCCACTCGGGAGCCCTCTTTGGTGCCTGTTTCCAGCCCGATGCTCAGGCCGTGCGCATTCCCATCGCCTGCGCCATGTCGAGGCGGATGCCGGGGCCCATGGACGTGGTCAGGGTCATACTGCGAATGTACTGGCCTTTCGCCTCGCGGGGCTTCGCGGCGTTGACGGCCTCGATGAGGGTCGCCATGTTCTCGCGGATCTTCGCGTCCTCGAAGCTCACCTTGCCGAGGGGAACGTGGATGTTCGCCAGCCGGTCGAGCCTGAACTCGACGCGGCCCTGTTTCGCCTCGGCGACGGTTTTGGCGATGTCTTCGGCGTTCACGACCGTCCCCGAGCGTGGGTTCGGCATGAGGCCGCGGGGGCCGAGCACGCGGCCGAGGCGGCCGACCTTGCCCATCATCTCGCGCGTGGCGATCGCTACGTCGAAATCGGTCCAGCCGCCTTCGATCTGCTTGATCAGGTCGTCGCTCCCGACAAAGTCGGCCCCCGCTTCGCGCGCGATGGAGACTGGTTCGCCTTCCGTGAAGACGAGCACGCGGAGCACCTTGCCAAGACCGTGCGGGAGGACGGTGCTGCCGCGGATCTGTTGCTCCGCATGGCGCGGGTCGAGGCCTGTCTTGATGTGGAGCTCGACTGTCTCGTCGAACTTCGCCGGGTGGATCTCCTTGGCCAGGGTGATCGCCTCGTCGACGCCGTAGAGCTTCGACTTCTGGACCTTGCTGGCCGCTTCGAGGTAGTTCTTCCCGTGCTTCGGCATCGCTACGCTACCTCGATGCCCATCGAGCGGGCGGTGCCTTCGACGATCTTCATGGCTTCCTCGACGCTATTCGCGTTGAGGTCGGGAAGCTTGGTCTCGGCGATTTTGCGGATGTCGTCGCGCGAAACGCGCCCGACCTTTATGAGACGAACGTTG
>JAKALX010000043.1 GCA_021823905.1 Chloroflexota bacterium
CGCGGAAGCGTGGTGACTCGGCGCGGTGGGCAGTATACCGGCCGCCCTCTCGGGGCCCCGACGTGGAACCGGTTGGCCGGCACGTTCGAGGCGGCGGTCAGCGCGTGCGCCGGCCTCGTCGCCGGCCGACTCGCAGCCTGGCCGGAGGCGGCTCAGTGACACGAAATAACGTGACATTTGGAGGGTTCTTCGGTATGCTCTGTGAGTGATCGACGAGGCCGCCATCGCGACGCGCTACGGGGCCCTGTCGGCGGCCCTCGACGAGCACGCGCGGCGGCTCTTGCTCGGGGCCGAGGCGCGCGCCGCGGGTCGGGGTGGTCAGGCCGCGGTGGCCCGCGCGACGGGCGCCTCGCCGGCCACGATCCGGCGCGGGCTGGCCGAGCTCGATGAGCCGGCCGGGGGTCCTGGCCGGGGCCGGATCCGCCGGCCGGGTGGCGGTCGCAAGCGGACGGTCGAGCTCGACCCGACCCTGCGCGCCGACCTCGAGGCACTCATCGAGCCCACCAGCCGGGGTGATCCCATCTCCCCCCTGCGCTGGACGACCCGGAGTGTGCGCAACCTCGCGGCGGAGCTCGGACGGGGTGGCCACCGGGTCAGCTACCGGATCGTGGGCGAGCTGCTCCATGAGCTGGGCTACAGCCTCCAGGCCAACCGCACGGTGCTCGAGGGCACCGCCCATCCCGACCGGGATGCTCAGTTCCGGCACATCAGCGAGGCCGTCCAGCTGCAGCTGTCGCTGGGCGAGCCGGTGATCAGCGTGGACACCAAGAAGAAGGAGCTGGTGGGTCCCTTCCGCAACGGTGGCAAGGAGCTGCGCCCGGCGGGCGACCCGGAGCGGGTCCTGATGCACGACTTCGTGATCCCCGAGCTCGGGAGGGCCGCTCCCTACGGCGTCTACGATCTCGCCGGCAACGCGGGCTGGGTGTCGGTCGGGGCCGACCCCGACACGGCCGCGTTCGCGGTCGAGACGATCCGCCGCTGGTGGACGACGATGGGCAGGGAGCGCTATCCCGATGCGACCCGCCTGCTCGTGACCGCCGACGCCGGGGGCAGCAACGGCTACCGGCTGCGGCTCTGGAAGTGGGAGCTCCAGAAGTTCGCCGACGAGACCGGACTCGCGGTCAGCGTCTGCCACTTCCCGCCGGGCACCAGCAAGTGGAACAAGATCGAGCACCGCCTCTTTTCCGCCATCAGCGCCAACTGGCGGGGCACGCCGCTCGTCAGCCACGAGGTGATCGTCAACCTGATCGCGGCGACCACGACCCGGACCGGGCTGCGCGTTCGGAGTGAGCTTGACACCAACGGCTACCCAGCCGGCGTCTCTGTGAGCGACGCGGACATGGCGACCCTCTACGTCGAGACCGACGCGTTCCACGGCGAGCGGAACTACACCCTCCGGCCGCGTCTCACGCTCCCTGTCGAATGAGGCTGGTTGTTCAATGACGGCTCCTAACCATCCGGCAAACCCGGGAGGGAGGAGTTCCACGTGCTAGCTGAGGGCGGCTTGGGCCTGCTCACGGTGAAGGATGCACCGCGAGCGTTTCACGTCATGGCCAAGCCAACGGGCGCCACGTGCAATCTCGACTGCGAGTACTGCTTCTTCCTCTCGAAGGAGATGCTCTACCCAGGGAGCCGATTCCGCATGGCCGAGCATCTTCAGGAGCAGTACATCGCACAGCTGCTGGAGGCGCATGCGCGAGCGCCCGAGGTGGTCGTGGCCTGGCAGGGTGGCGAGCCGACCCTGATGGGCCTCGACTTCTTCCGACGATCCATCGAGCTGGAACGTCGGTACGCGCGCCCCGGCCAGCAGGTTCTCAATACCCTGCAGACCAACGGCACGCTCCTCACCGACGAGTGGGGCGTCTTTCTCAAGGAGCATGGCTTCCTCGTTGGCATCTCGATCGACGGCCCGCGCGACATCCACGACACCTACCGGGTCGACAAAGGCCAGAAGGGGACGTTCGACCGGGTGATGCGCGGGCTGGCCGTGCTGCGGCGTCACGGCGTCGACTACAACGTGCTCACGACCATCCACGCCGCGAACGGCCATCGTGGCCGCGAGGTCTATCGGTTCCTCCGAGACGAGTGCGGGGCGACGTTCCTGCAGTTCATCCCGATCGTCGAGCGGGCGACCATGGCCACGCTGCCGATCGCGAACGCGGGCTGGCGTCCGCTCTACCTGCAGGAGGGCGATCGGCTCACGCACCGCTCGGTCGGCCCGGCCCAGTACGGGCGCTTCTTGATCGACGTCTTCGAAGAGTGGGTCCGCCGCGACATCGGGAGCGTGTACGTCCAGATGTTCGACACGACCCTTGCCAACTGGGCCGGTGAGCCCGGGGCCATCTGCGTGCACTCCGAGACCTGTGGGCTCCAGGTCGCGCTCGAGCACAACGGCGACCTGTACTCGTGCGACCATTTCGTGGAGCCCCGCTACCGACTCGGTAACATCCGGGAGTTGCCGCTGCTCGACATGGTGGCCTCACCGCAGCAGCGGAAGTTCGGACAGGACAAGCTCGACACCTTGACCGAGTACTGCCGCGACTGCGACGTGCGCTTTGCCTGCCACGGCGGCTGTCCGAAGGATCGCTTTGTCACCTCACCCTATGGCGAGCCGGGCCACAACTATCTCTGTCCGAGTTACCAGGCATTCTTCCAGCACGTCGCTCGCCCCATGCGCCTCATGACCGAGCTGCTGCGGAGCAATCAAGCGCCCCGGAAGCTCATGGATGTCTATGCTGCCGAGGACGCCAAGCGCGGTCGGAACGATCCGTGCACCTGTGGGGTGGGTCGCAAGTGGAAGCGCTGTCACGGTGGCGACGTGGGGCGCGAGGCGATCGCGTAGGACGGCATCCCGGTCGATGCTGCCTCAGGATGGACCACGCGATCCCGAAACCGGGCGAGGGCTCCCCCACCCACCATCACTCAAAGCTCGAGAGGAACCGCCGCGTGACCGCTCGTCCGTCGACTCCGAGACAAACGGCAGCATTGGGCGGGGACCCAGCTGTTCCCTGAGATCGACCACGGACTGCCCGAGGCTAGCCGAGCCGTACGTTTCGATGGTCACGTAAGCCCGTCGCACGTCGAACAGGTTTGGGCTCACCGCGTATGCAACGGCGGACACGTCATTGCAGTGAATCCACGGTCCGGCCCCGCGCTGCGTGAAACCTCTGGCTTTCTCATAACGGACTTCCTCGTTGGTGCCATGGGCCCGGGCTATCCGTCAGAAGAATCGCGCCTTCGCCCCGCCACGTTCGCTGACGTCATCCAGTTCGGCGGTGGTCAGATGGCAGTGTTCGCAGACATCGACTCCGACTTGCACCAGGGGGGAAGCCGGCACGGTAGATGATCTGCGTAGCTTCCGGGTCGTTGAAATTGTTCGCTGACGCAGCTAGGCTCGCATTGCTCATGACGAAGGCCGCACCGCCCATGTAGATCACCTCGTGAACGAGCTCAGCGATTCGAGGCTCCAGTAGGGTCGCGATCACCAGATTGGTTGGAGGGCCGAGGGCGATGATCGTTAGTTCCCTCGGCGACTCCATGATCCGTCGAACGAGTTCCGTCGGCGCGCCCTGGTGCCGCCTCGAACGCGGGTGGATCGAAGCCGACATCGCCCAAGCCATCCTCGCCGTGGATGGATTTCGCGTAGTGGGGCTCCCGCATGAGCGGCTTGGCTGACCCCTGGTAGGCAGGAACATCGGCTCGTTGAGCCACATCGATGATCTTCAGCGCGTTCCGCGTGCACTTCTCGACCTCGACGTTTCCGAACATCGTGGTCACCGCTTCGACCGTGAGTTCCGGCGAGAAAAGCGCAATGAGGAAAGCGCAATAAGGATCGCAGCGGGGTCGTCAATGCCAGGGTCCGTGTCGAGGATCACACGGCGGGCGCTTGGCATCTCATCGCTCCAGATGTGGCACACGGGCTGCTTGTTGTAGAGGGCCGGAGGCGTCGGTGTCGGGAGGACCGGTGGACGGGCGCCGACCGCACCGGCAAGGGGAGGCGCGTTATCATCCTAGAGGTCGTCCTGCCGCCAGGCCTCTCGGCCGTTGTGGTGAGGCAAGTCGCGCACGCGCAATCCTGACTTGCGTTCGTCCTCATGATCAGCAAAGAAACGTTCGAGCATCTGCGTAAGGTCAGCGATGAGAGGCTGCGTCTCGGGTCTGTCCGACAGGTTCTCACGTTCACGGGGATCAGCGACTAGGTCAAAGAGGTAGGTTGGTCCAGGGTAATGCCGGATCACTTTATGGCGTTGCGTGCGCACCATGCGGACGCTTCCGTATTCCCCAAATACAACTTGGGTCCATTCCGGGACAGCGTCCCCAATCAATAAGGGTCGGTAGCTGCGCCCGGGGTATCGTCTCGCCGTTCGTTCACTGTCGGAGATCGTCACCCCAATGTGATCGAGGATGGTCTGGAACGTATCGCAGTGGGTTACCATCTCATTGCGAACCTGACCACCAAATATCGTGTCGGGATGATTGAAGATCAATGGGATCCGGATCGACTCATCGAGCATATTCAGGGGACGGGTGCCATTGCCCTTGCCCCACACGCCATGGTGACCCATGTTGAGGCCATGATCCGAGGTGTAGACGACGAGCGTGTTGCTGCGACACCCTTGAGCGTCGAGTTCGTCGATTAAGCGGCCCACCTGCTCGTCGATGACGCTCACGGCGGCGTAGTACTGCGCAAGCGCCTCGAAGGGACGCTGCCTCGACGGGAACCGTGACTCGAGCGCGGGCCTCCCGTACGGATACATGGCGTCTGGTGGAACGTCTCGGAATGTGCACCTCCGGTACGCGCTGACGAGCCGTTCGGGGTGGCCAATCCACGGGCTGTGCGTGGCGATGTATCCCGCGATGAGGAAGAAGGGCCGCTGTCGATCTCGAGTTCTCAGGAAGTCAATCGCGTAATCGGTGATCGTGTGGACCCCGGGGTCCCGTGAGGAGTCGGGGGCACCAGGCCATGGGTGTGGCCAGGCGAGGGCACTTCGTTGGAGCGCGGTGTGGCCCCGGTCTGGGCTGTACTTCGCCTCCTGGTACCAGTAATCGAATCCCGGTTGTTTTTCGGAGCTGCCACCGAGATGCCATTTCCCACTGAGGCCGACCACATAGCCGGCATCGGAGAGGATCTGGGCCAAGGTCCGTTCGTCTTCGAGCCACGGTCGGCCGTCGCGCGTCTCGTATTCGCCTCCGAGGAAGTCGTGGATGCCGTGCTGGGACGCGATGCGACCGGTCAGCAGTGCCGCCCGACCAGGTGAACAGACCGGCGTTGGCGTGAAGGCGTTCTCCATCTTGACACCCGTATCTGCCAGGTAGTCGAGCGTCGGCGTCCTGAGTTCGCTGTTCCCGTAGCAGTGGGCTGCCCATTGGGCGTGATCATCGAGCAGGACCAGAAGCACGTTCGTCCCATTCATCGCATCTTCTCGCTCCATGCAAACCTCGTGGACCCCCAGCTCAACGCACGCTAGGCGGAAATGAACCCACGCCGTGGAGTGTGGTCGTCGCCTACCGAGCGACCGTGATGTCTGCCAGCAACCTTGGTAGCTGGCGCAAGGAGGCGATCGCCAATCGAACGCCCCCGGCCGATTGGCGATCGCGCTGGAGCCAGACCGCGACCAGGCCCGCCACCGTGGGGCCCTCGGCGTCGATGCGGAGGTTGTCCCCCACGTGGATGGTGGCGCCAGGAACAGTCCCGAGCCGATCGCACGCCTCGAGGAAGGCAGCAGCTGCGGGCTTGGCCACGCCCAACTCGGATGAGGCAACCACGACATCGAGGGCCTGTCCAAGCCCAACCTGCCGTAGCTTGGCCCGCCGCTGGGGTCCGTTGCCATTTGTCAGAACGCCGAGGCGGAGGTGCCGGCGATGGCGGCGAAGATCCCGCAGCGCTGGGCCCACATCGTCGAACAGATGCCGGGCGACTTCGGCGTGGCGATCGTGCAGCGCGAAGAGCTCGTCGAGGTCGGCTGCCTCGGAGACTGAATCCAGAGCGGCCAGCAACGAGCGGAGGCGTCGATGCCGCTGCTCAGCGAACGAGCAGGTTCCGTCGAGATACTCGCCGAAGTGTTGGCGCTCCCAGCGCCGGCCACAGAAGCCAATGCTCCTCGTTCTCCTTGACCCCAAGGGCTGCAAGCAGCGACCGTAGTCCGGCCCGGGCCGCACTCGAGTAATCGATGAGGGTGTCGTCCAAATCGAAAAGCACGCCCTCGATCACCGCTGGAATATGCCTGCTGAGGGCGACTGGCGTCGTCGCCTGGACGGTGAACCTCCGACAACCCGGACGCGGTGGAGAGAGGCCATCGTCGGCGTCGACGGTTGTCACCTCGGTGGCCCCATCCGGGCGACACGGCCGCAGAAAGCTCCTCCTCCTTGTCTGGTTCGAGATGGTGACATTGCGGGACGCGGACCTGTCAGTCGCAGCGGAGGGGGCGGACGCTTGTTCTCGGCCGGCCCGGCGGCGTCCGACTACCGCTGCCGGGGGCGCGCCCCGACGCGCCAGCCGTCGAGAAGTACGAATCCTTCGCCCGCCGGGTCCAGCGGCGCGAAGGGGGCCTCACCGTCGGCCATGATGATGGCTCGCATGCGACCGCTGGCAGTACCGGCGGCAGGACCACTGACCATTCAGGGTGAAGCTTTGCCCGATGCTGGTGCTGGCACCTGCGGCTCAGCGGACGGTATCATGTGGGTTTACCTCATCTCGGCGGAGTCTGACCCACGAGCTCGCAGCAACAATCCGGTGCGCCCGAGGCTCCCGCGTCCGACTGGAACACGGGCTCGCAACACCACAGAGGGACGACGGCGCCGGGCGACACCCGCAGTTTTCATCCTCCGGGGTGGCCCGCCAAGGGCCACGCGATGACTGAAAGGATACCGGTCACTGCACCCGGGCCCTCGCAGCGCGCCGGCTTGCTCTACTCGGCGGGAGGCCCCGCGAACTTCCAATCTCGCGAAGATCAGCGCCTTGGACTTGCTCGGCTCTATCGGCTTGCAGGACAAGCCGCATCCCGGCGATTGCCAAGTCCGCGAGATCGTCCAGTGAGCTCGGTCGCGGGCCCGGGCGGGCACGGTTCGACATGATCTTCAGAACCGCTCCGGCACGCCTGCCCCGGATGCCGGCTACCACGAACAACGCGGCCGCCTCCATCTCGGAGGCAAGGACACCAGCCTGCCGCCAGGTTTCCCATCGTTGAACGAGGTAGGCGGATATCGGCATTGTTTCGGGACGCTTCTGCCCGTAGAACGAGTCCTTGGAATGGACGATACCAACGTGGTGAGGAACACCGAACTGGCGCGCTGCGTCGTGCAGCGCCATGACGACAGTCGGCGAGGCGACGGCGGGAAAGACGTCGGGCACGTACTGGTGACTCGTTCCTTCATCCCGGACGGCGGCCTGCGCCACGACGAAGTGCCCAGGCGCGACGCTCGCTTGCATGCCGCCGGCTGTTCCAACGCGCACAAAGGTGTGCGCGCCAAGGTCGATCAGCTCTTCGACCGCGATCGCCGTCGACGGTCCACCGATGCCAGTCGAGGTGACTGTCACTGGTTCATCGTCGAGCATCCCCGTGTAGGTGCTGAATTCCCGGTTAGAGGCGATGTATCGCGGCTCCTCTAGACGCGATGCGAGCAGCTGTGCGCGTCCCGGATCACCTGGTAGCAGCACGTAGGCGCCGACATCTCCTGGCCGGCACAGTAGGTGGTGCGCTACGTAATCCTGCTTCACGAGGCTCCCCTCCGTCGTTTCAACGTGTTGTTCCGCGCGGGTAGGAGCTCCTTCAGGGGGCGAGTCTCCACCGCCCCGTGCAAGTTGGCGGATACGATGATGAGGTCGTCCTGGAACTCGCTCAAGACGTGTCGGCAGGCTCCGCACGGGGTGCACGGGTCGTCCGAGTCGGCGACCACCGCCACTGCGCGGAATGAACGCTCGCCGCGTACGATGGCCTGCGCCAGTGCCGTACGCTCCGCGCACAGGCTGAGACCGTACGAAGAATTCTCGATGTTGGTACCCGCGTAGATGCGACCAGATGTTCCGAGCAGGGCAGCACCAACGGCGAAGTCGCTGTAGGGAGCGTAGGCGCGGCCTCGAGCCGCCCGAGCAGTTCGCAGCAGACGATCGATCTTGCTGGCGTCAATCATGGCGCGCTTCCATTCGGCGTGCGGCAAACTGCACAGCAAACTCGTCCGCGGTCAGAGGTTGGCCCGGTACCGTGAGTGTTGTGGCAAGGTCCACTACTGGCGGAGCCTTGAGCGCCGTTTGGGAAAGTACGTCTAGCCGGTAGAGCCCCGCGCGGGTCGGCCCATCGAAGAGGATTGTTCCCCCTCCCATGATAATCACGCGCGGGAAGGCGTCCGCCACGAACTGCATGTCGTGGGAGATGGCGACGACACTCCGCCGTTGGTCGACGAGGCGTGCAACCAGCGCGCGGAGACGCTGAAGCCCCACCAGGTCTTGGCCAGTCGTCGGTTCGTCAAGGACGACGATAGGTGTGCCCATCGCGAGCACGGAGGCGATGCATACGGCTTTGCGTTCCGAGAGAGGTAGCTCGTATGGATGCCTGTCGCGCACATCCGTCAGTCCGAGCAGCTCCAGACTGTCCGCCACCATCTGGGCACTCCGCTGGGGCGGCATGCCGACATTCTTCGGCCCAAAAGCGACCTCAGCCTCGACGGTGCGGTGGAAGATCTGGTGGTTGGGGTTTTGAAACACAAGCCCCACCTGCCGAGCCAAGTGCGCGACGCGGTGCCGGCGCGTATCGGCACCGTTGATGCGCACCACCCCGCTACTCGGGAGCAAGAGACCGTTGAGGTGCTTCGCGAGGGTCGTCTTTCCGGAACCGTTCTGGCCAACGATCGCTACTGCCTCATGGTCGACTGTAGTCGTCACGTGAGACAGGGCCGCGATTCCCGAGGGGTAGCGGAAGGAAACGTCGGTGAGCTCGATTTCATGCTGCAGCATGGCTCAGTTCCGCCATGAGCTCGCCGCGCGTCACTGGGAGCGGGCAGACTCTCGTGTCCCGGCCGCTACGGAGGCGCTGCGCGATCCGACTCCACATGGGTGGTTCGATCTGCCAGCGCTCGATGTCAGGGCTGGATAGAACGTCGCGTGGCGGTCCCATGGCGGCACATCGACCATCGTGTACGACGATGATCCGATCAGCAAATGAAGCCAGTGTGTCGATCTTGTGTTCCGTCACCACGATCGTGATGCCGCTCTCGCGAAGGTCGTGCAGCGCGCCAAAGACTTGGTCGGTGCCGATGGGGTCCAGCTGCGAGGTCGGCTCGTCGAGTACGAGGATGTGCGGCCGCATTGCCAGTATCGACGCGATCGCCAGGAGCTGTTGCTGCCCCCCGGAGAGCTCAAAGGGGCTGCGCTCCCGCGATTCCCAGAGTCGCACCGCCCGGAGCACCGCTTCGGATCGGACGAGGATCTCTTCACGAGGCAGTGCCAGATTCTCAAGCCCAAATGCTACCTCCTCAAGCGCAGTCATTCCCACTCCGGAGAGTTGTTCGAAAGGATCATCGAATACCCGCCCTACCGAAAGAGCAAGTTGCGCAGGCCCCACCGAGCTGGTATCCAGATCGCCTACACGAACAATGCCGCGAAGCTGACCCGGAAAGAAGTGGGGCACGAATCCAGTCAGGAGGTGGCAGAGCGTTGTCTTACCGCTCCCGTTGGGGCCAACGATCCCGATCCTCTCTCCCTCCTCGATCGCGAGTGAGATGTCCGCAACGGCGGGAGTCGCTGCGCCCTGGTAGGTGAATGAGACGTCCTCGAGCCTGATGGCGAGCGTCATCGGACTAGAAAGCGGAGAGTGGCGAAGGCAAAGGTCAGTACCGGCAAAGCGACCATGAGAACCCGGTCCACGGAGGACGTTGCCACCGCATACAGGTGCGTCCGTCGATGGTGCACTAGAAACGCCCGTGCTTCGATCGCCATGGCCCGCGCCTCAACGCCTTCGATTGAACCGAGGACCAGGGGCCCAACCAGGGCGAAGAGAGCGCGCACCCGCGTGAGCAAGCTGCCGCGGGTATCCAACCCACGTGCCTGTTGCGCCTCCAAGATGGCTGTGGCACGCGCTTGCATCATCGGGATGATCTGCATCGTGGAGAGGACGACATAGCTTGCGCGGGGGGAGAGTTTCTTCTCTTCCAGCGCAGCCATGAGGTAGGGCGGGTACGTCGTCAGAAGGAGAGTCAGCGCTGCAGCCACGAAAATGAACAGGCGAAGAGAAATCAACATAGCCACATCCAGCCCTGCTTGCTTGAAGGCAAGCGGACCCAGGGCGAACGCGACGTTGCCTCCAGGTTCGGCGAGACCACGGACCACGAACAGGAACAGTGCAATAAGTAACACCGTGCGTGACATGATGCGGACAGCCGGCCGCAGTACGCGAGCCGCCAGGAGAACACAGCACGTGGCCAAGAGGAGCACGACAAGCAGCGCCGGAGTGGAGTAGACGACGGCCAGCGCAAGGATGCAGGCCACGTACACCAGTTTCGTCACCGGGTGGAGGCCGTGAACCAGGGACTCCCTCGGTACGTAGCTACTTAGCGACGGCATGGCCGCCTCACGATCCTTTCCGCGTCACCAGACATCTGATCCGCGTCACCAGACATCTGAAGCACCGCCGTTCCGCCGCGACATGACGGTCGTCAGCAGCGGCTCCAGCGCCAGGGCAGCCCCAGCACTCGGCTGCTCTGTCGGTCTGTGTAGGTCCGTCAGCCGGTAAGGTAAGGCGCATCCCGCCTAGCCTGACCCAAAGCGTGAGCGCAGCCTGACTGGAAGGTTACGCACCACAACGGCAGCGATGAGCGCACTGAGGATCTTGTCTGTGGGCGAGATGATCGCCTGTGTGCTCAGAACTGCTTTGAGGATGTTGTGTCCGGTCAGCGCGAAGAACGCGGTGACCGCGTCGCTTCCAGAGCCCGTAAAGCCACCAAACACGAGAACAATGATTGGGGCACTCAAGACCGTATTGACCACGGCTGCGGCGACACCGACGACAACAATGCGCCACCACGAGCTGAACCAGCCCCATCGAGCGAGATATCCGACAGTGATCCCAGTCGCTGCGTTGACGAGGCCGAATGGGATAGCTGTCGGACGAATGGTGAGGCCGTACACGATATTGGTGGTCAGCCCCGTGGCGGCAGCAGTCCAAGGCCCAACGAGCACTGCCACGATCATCGTTCCGATTGTGTCGAGGAAGAGTGGCAATCCTACGGCTTGGGCAAGGCTCTTGCCAAGGTAGTTGATGGCGATCCCGACAGGGATCAACGCGATGGCGACCGTAGTCATGTCGCGGTGTGCACGCATCGCGGTGGGCGATTCGCCCATTTCGGAATTCCTCCTCCTAACGCGATTAGGCGTCGTCAGGCAGCCTTCTTCACCGCCGGGTGGGGGGTTCGGGGTTCCCGGCGGGTGCCTTACAGGGGTTCGGGATCGGGCGTGACGGATTGGGTGGACCGGCCGGCGTGCGAAGAATAGTGCCAAGTCTCACAGGGGTGTTCCCGCGTCGGGTGGTCCGTTGAACCGCTCTGGCGCTGACAGCGCGGGTATCAGCCGCCACGCAAGGTGCGTGGGACCCGCGCTGAACGAGCTGGGTTGGAAGCACGACGGGGGACGACGGACTCGGCTCGCCACGAAGCCGGCCGATGAGAAGATCGACAGCGGTTCGGCCGAGCTCAGCTTGTGGAATGTGCACAGTAGTCAGCGGCGGTGTCGAGGAGCTTGCAGCTGCGATGTCGTCAAACCCCACGATCGACACGTCCTCCGGCACACGCAACCCTTGGGCGTACGCGGCCTGCACGGCACCGAGCGCTATCAGGTCATTGGCGCACAGCAGGGCGGTGAGACGAGGCACGCGTGCAAACATGGAGGTTGCTCCCGCATACCCACCTGCCATGTCGGGCGAAACACGGCGAACTTGGCGTGAGTCTATTTTCACGCCCTGCCCCTCGAGCGATCGGCCATAGCCTCGTAAACGAACCGCGGCGCTTTCCGAGGGCGGTCGGAACGACAGAATGCCAATGGTCCGATGACCGAGATCAGCGAGCAAACGGGCAGCGCTCGCAGCGCCTACCTCGGCGTCTACGATTACCTCCGGGACCGCGCTTTGACCGCCAAGCGACCGGTTGATGAGAGCGATAGGCACCTCGCCGCTGACGAACTCGCGCAGGGCACCGGCCGAGAGTCGCGAGCTACACACGACCACACCGTCCACACGGTGCGAGGGGAGCGAGCGGAGATACCCCAACTCGCGACGGGGGCTCTCGCCGCAGTTCCAGAGCACCACGTCGTAGCCGTAATGCTCCGCCTCTTCGCTCGCGGCGCGTGCGATGCGGGCGAAGTGTGGGTTCCCAATATCGGGCACGAGGAGCGCAATGAGGCGCGTCTTTCCTGTAGCCAGGGCCTTGGCGGGGGCGTTCACCTGGTACCCGAGTGCCTTGACCCCCTCCATGACGCGGCGGCGCGTGTCGTCGGACACGTACGGACCATCATTGAGGACCCGCGAAATCGTCTGTCGCGAAACGCCGACCAGGGCGGCAACGTCTCGGAGGCCCGGATTACGGGGTGCTTGCTGCCGGTTGCTCGCCACGACTCCATCCACTATCGTGTGTGACCGGTCACAGTCGCCAGTCTAGCTGCTGTGTCAATGGCAGCGCCGCACGGTCAAGGAGTCCTATGACTCCCGACCCGCGCACCCGCGCCCCGCAGGTGTGGGTGCCCGACGTCACGGGACGGCTCGTGGAGGAACTCGTCGGGCTCGCGACCGTGGAGGAGGGCGAGATCCTCGCCTGGGTTCGGCGCCACGGTTTCGTCGGCATCCGCGCGCGCCAGGACGAACGCTTCGAGACGGTCGAGGAGATCCGTCTGGCGTGCGGGCGGCTCGGCCAGGCCTGGGCACTCGCGTCGCTGCTGCGTCGGGGTTCGTCGGCGCCCTTGGTGCGGCCGGCCGGCGGTGCGCTGCCCCGCCTGGTGCGAGCCCTGTGGGCGGGATGGCACCTCGATCCGCCCGAGCTGGAGCAGGCGGATCTCCTACAGGCGGCAGAGGCGGTCCTCCCGGGTGCCCGAGCAGAGCTCGCCGGCAGGGCGCCCTGGGCGATCTTCGCACCTCCCGGAGGGCCAACCGGCCTCACCGGCCCTGAACTGGCGCGGGCTTTCGGGCTGGTCGGGGAGCCAGCCCACCTGTCCGAGCCCACGGTGGAGGTCCGTTTACAGCTCTCGTACCTGTGCCTCACGCTGCTGCGGGATCGCGTCTTCGAGGGGCTCTTGCGGGTCGCCGTGGACGTGGTGCCGCAGGAGGATGGAGCGGCGTTCCGGCTTCAGCCGGCGATCCGCGCGGCGGGGCCGCTGGCGACCGCCTACCTGCAGGTCCTCGAAGCGGTGAGCTGGCCGGCGGCACTGGCCCGCCGTGGCTCCGCTGGGCTGGGCCTTCGCTGGCGCGCCGCGCGGCAGTGTTTGCACTGCGGCAAGATCTACCGTCCGCATCGGCGCGGGCAGAAGTGGTGCAGCTCGAAGTGCTGCACGGCCGCGTGGCACGACCGGCAGCGCGACAGTGGCAACCCGCCGACCGCGGCGCGTGGTGCACGCAGAACCGGCTCGACCTGAGCCTCAGTGCGCCCCCGCAGCCTCCCCGCCCCGCGCGTCGGCCCCGACGGTCTCCGGGCGCCGGTGGAGCAGCACGATCCCGGTGAACGGCACGCGCAGGTCGGCGAACACCTCGATCGAGACCAGGAACCCGGCGAAGATGAAGACGACCGCGAGCAGGTGGCCGAGCTCGCGCAGCGACGTGTTGCCGAAGACGCTCGCGCTGTCCGTCACCGTCGGGATGAAGGCGCCGATCGCGATGAGGATCGTCGAGGGGACGCGGCTGTGAAGGCGTCCCGCGAGGAGCGCGGCCACGGCGCCGGGGATCGACGCGACGAGGTTGACGGCGATCGCGACGGGCGCGATCGCGAGGTTGCGCAGGTAGCTCCCGACCGGCTGCCGGCCCTCGAGCGTGTACGCGATGACGCGCCGCTTGGGCATGAACACGTACGTCGAGAAGACGGCCCCGAGCAGCAGCGAGAAGGCCCCCGTGACGTTCATGTACGGGGTGAGCAGCCGGAGGGTCCCCGGCAGCAGGTTGAACAGCGGCTGGCCGGTCGCGGGGTCGAGCTCATAGCCGGGCGCCGCGAGGTGCGCCGTGAGCATCAGGACGAGGCTCAGCAGCGTCGCGCCGACCACCGCGACGGCGCCGTAGACGGGCCACCGCCGGTCCTCGCGCAGGGTGCTCACGACAACGGCGATCGCGAGGACGACCGCCACGATGAAGTACAGGATCGGCGCGCTGCCCGAGTTCGGGTAGTGGTACTTCGCGTCGGTCAGGAACGTGAAGAGGCCGGCGAGGAAGAGGGTCGCCGCGAACGCGTACCCGAACCGGGTGCGGCCGAGCAGGAACGCCGTCCCGAGCCCGAGCCATCCGACGGACCACACGGCGCCGGTCAGGTAGTACATGCGGTAGAGGCTCTCGTTCCACCCCGACGCGGCGGCCAGGGCCTCGCACCCCGCGGCGATCGCGTAGAACACCATCCCGATCGCCCACACGAGCTGGAACGTGTGCCGCCGATGGCGGTACTGGTCCGCGAGCATCACCGCGAACACGAGGCCGATGATCGCCGTCACCGCCGCCAGCACGACCGACGCAGTCACGTTCCCAGGCTCCTTCGTCCCGCGCCGGCCTTGGACGACCGGGCGGCCGATCGCATCGTATGAGCCACGGGCGCGGAGCGTCAAACACGGGTGCCCGGTGTGGCACGCGCGCCGCGTTACGATGGAGGCGAGGGGCGCTGA
>JAKALX010000457.1 GCA_021823905.1 Chloroflexota bacterium
GCCCTCTGCCGGGAAGCAAGCCCCTCCCGCCCACTGGCCGTCTGCGCCCTGCAACGCCAGCAACCTCGCGCCCCAGCCATCGGTAGCCACGCGGGCGCGTTCCGCGGCGACGATCTCGGCTGGCGCGTCGAGGAGATCGCGCAACACCTGCCAGCGGATGGCAGGGTCCGAATCCAGTAGCCAATCCTCTACTGCCACGTCCCCACTCTAGCAACCCGGGAGCCGGCTCGTCTTCGCGCACGGAGAACGGGCCTGACCACAGCGGGCCATGGTCCCTTTGCCCACGAAAACGGGCACGAGGGGCCTGTTGGTCCGCGTGAAGAAAGGCAGGGCTACGCGCAGCTTGAAAGGGCTTGGCCTGCGGTCCCTCAGTTCGCCGCGCCGCTGGTGCCGTGATCGGCGGGTTCGAAGCCCGGACAGCTCAGCACCGGAAGTGCGGGGTACTTGCGGAAGCGCGGGTCGCTCTTCGCCAGCTCGCAGAGCCAGAAGACCGAGGCGCGCGCGGATTCCACCCGCCGGGCATGCCGGCAGCCTGCGCAAAGCCCGGCGCGGGGTTCGTTCATTCCCGGCCCCGGCCGCTCAGCCTTCGGTGACGACGCGCATCGGGCTCCAACGGCCGATCACTCCCTGGCCGTGGCAGCTCACCGATTTGCCGTCGGCGATGTCGATCTCGGCCATCAGGCCAAGGGCCGCGGTGAAGCCGCCGATCTTGTCGGGCACATGGTCGTAGCGATCAACAACGCGTCCGTCGGCTTCGAACTCGACGGTGTCCGCGCCCTGGTCGTAGGTGATGCGGTAGGCGTGCGCCTGACCCTGGGAGGCCGGGAGATCGCGAATCTCGCGAAAGATGCAGAACGCACGCGCTTCGCCGGTCTCGGGAATTGCCGTCCCGGGGAACGGCAGGCGGCCGTAGACGGTGCCGACCGTGTCGCCGCTCGTGAAGAAGTCGAGCGCCCAGCCGGTGGTGAAATCGAGCAGGTTCCAGGAGACATAGCCGTCGTAGAGGTTGCCTGGCTGGGTGGCGACGGTACGGGCCGAGACCTGGATTTCGAAGGTGATGCGCCCGCCTGGAGGCACCTCGAAGCGTTGCTTCGAGAAGTACATGTGCTTGGCGTTGTCCAGGATCTGGACACGGTCGTTCGAGCGCGTGAAGGGAACCGCGGCGACCTGGAGCCAGCCGTTGCGCACGATCACGACCGCGTTTGGCTCGCGGTACTCCCACGCGCCGCCGTTCGGCAGGGCGAACGAGCCGATGGTCCAGGGTGAGTCGGGTTCAAGGATACGGTGGTAGCCGCCGGCGACGAGCTCGGCGGTTGGGCGAGGCGCGGGGTCACTGGTCATGGTGGGAAGCGTACCGCGCGGTCGTGGCTCGCGCAGCGGTGTGGCCCGGAGTCAGAGGCGGTTCTTCCAGTATCCCGGCATCCGGCTGGTGTGCGCGACAGCGAGAATGCGTACGCGGCCGCTGTGTTCTCGGTAGTGGATCCGGTATGGGAATCCGGCAACCGGGATGGCGCGAGTGCCCTCACCGGAAGCGACACCGGACGCAGGGAATTGTGCGAGCGTTCCCATCGCAGCGTCGAGAGCGGTCAGAAAGCGGTCCGCCACCCCACGCGAGTCGTAGGCATACCAGGCGATTGCCGCGGCCGCCTCGGCTCTCGCCTCTTCCGACCACTCAAGCCGGGTTCTGCGCGGCATCCTTGATCGCAACCAGCTCCGCGCGGACCTCTTCCCATGAGACGAGCGTCTCGGGGTGCTCGTCCGCTTCCTTCATCCGCCGCCGGATTTCCGTGTCCCACGCCTCGTCGTATCCGGGATCCTTCTCAACCTGCTCGAATTCGATGCTTTCGAGGATCCAGCGGGCAAGCGTCGTGCGCTCCCGCGTCGAGAGCGCCGCGACGCGGGCGAAGAGCTCATCGAGGCTCGAAGCTGTTTGTGTCATGCTGTCAGTTTACACCTGTCGCTGGGGCGCTACGCCTGGTGCTGCTGGCGCTCGATGACGCGGCCCAGGGCCCGGCCCTTGTCGGGAGTGGGATCCTTCACCAGGCCGTAAATCTCGCGGCCCTCGTGACCGTCCGGGAGGTGCTCGGTGATCGGGAGCCCCTCTTCCGTCACGAACAGCAGGCAGTGACAGTACTTGTAGATCTGCATCTCGTCGCAGGCACAGATCCAGGTACGGCGCTTCGCTTCTTCCTCGCGGGGGAGATAGAGGCCTTCTGGCCAGTTCCCGTTCTCGTCCTTGACCGGGTAGAAGTTGCACGGGCAGATCGGGCGGCCGAAGTGGTCGATGTTCGAGGCCAGCCCGAGGACAACGCCCTCGGTGATGAAGCGGTCCGGGTGCAGGTGCGTGCCCGACTTCTCGGCGAACTTTTCCGCGTAGTTCCACATCTTCCTGACGGATTCGGGGTTCGGCTCGTCCATCTGGGCTCTCCTCGGTGGTTGAGAAAGCTTAGCCGCGCAGAGCGCCGGTGTCGCGGGAGACATGGCGGCGCGTTCCGGTACCATTCAGACGTGGACCATTCGGCGGCCGCCATGCACGCGAACTTCCTCCGCGCTTTGCTGCGGCTGGGCTCCCTGACGGAGCGTTCGGCAGCGGTGCGAAAGGGTCCGTGGCTCCTCGTCGACGCTGGCGTTGAGATGGACGAATTCAATCTCGCGGTTCCTGCCGAACGGATCGACGACGCAGCCCTCGAATTTGCCGAGGCGATCGCCTGGCACGCGAGCCGCGGGCGCCTATGTCGGCTGATGCTTCGCGAGGAGACCGACGCCGCGCTCGTCGCCGACGCCCGCCGGCGGGGGTTCGGAGTTTCGAGCCGGGAGCCGTCGATGCTCCTCGACGAGCTGCCGCCCGTAGCGGACTGCCCGGCGGGGTTGCTCATCCGCGAGGCCCGGACAATCGAGGATGTCGACGCATATGGGCGCGTGGACGCGCCTGCGTGGCACGAGGTAACGCTCGGCATAGCCCGCACCGCGGGATCCTTTCCCGATTTTGTCCTGCTCCTCGGCGAGCTCGACGGCGTTGCCGTGACAACGTCGATGGCGGTGGTGACCGGCGACCTCGTCGGCGTCTACAACGTGCAGGTGCAGCCGGAGTTTCGGCGCCGGGGCCTTGGCCGGGCGATGACGGCCGCGGCATTGGAGGCAGGCCGCCGCCGGGGCGCCGGCAAGGCCTCGCTGCAAGCGACGGCGATGGGCGAGCCGCTCTACCTGGCAATGGGCTTTCGATCTGTCTACCACTACGTCGAGCTGGCGGCGGGCGGCTGATCCCCCGCTCCGGTCAGATCGTGAGGCCGCCGAGGCCCT
>JAKALX010000458.1 GCA_021823905.1 Chloroflexota bacterium
GTCATCGCCGTTAGCCCGGTAGCTGCCACGAGTGCGCAGACTGCCCCGAGAGCGAACGGCGCGGAGTCGGATACCTGGTCCCAGAGCACGCCGGCGGTGATGCTCGCGGAAAGCGCAGCCAGCCCGCCAATTCCCTGGAACAGGCCCATCGCGCTGGATCGCAGCTCCTTCGGCGCCAGGTCCGAGATGAGCGCCTTCGAGACGCCGTCCGTGAGCGCGATGTATGCCCCGTAGACGGCGAAGAGCGGCCAGACCGTCCAGCTCGATCCAGCAGCCGCGAACCCGGCATAGACCGCCGCGAAGATGAGATAGCCGATCACCAGCAGCCACGCCCGCGGGATGCGGTCGCTAACCACGCCCGCCGGGAACGAGAGCGCCGTGTAGACCAGGTTGTAGCCCACGTACGCCAGCACCACGAGCGTGGTCGTGAGGCCGAGGTCCTTCGAACGGAGAATGAGGAACGCGTCGCTCGAGTTCCCGATCATGAAGACAGTGGTGATGCCCAGCAGCAGGTAGAAGGCCGCCGGCAGGGCACTGGCGCCCGGCACGGCGCGCGTTGCTCCGGGGGTGGCCAGCTCCGGTTTGCGCTCGGGCAGCCATTTCAGGACGAGCACCGAAACGATTCCCGGCGCCACCGCCAGGAGGATGACGAAACGGAGGCGCAGGCCCATGGCCAGGAATGCGAGGCCTACCAGCGGGCCGACAACTGCCCCCAGCGTGTCCATCGAACGGTGGAAGCCGAAGACTCGTCCGCGGTTCGAGGCGTCGGTGAAATCCGCCAGGAGGGCGTCGCGCGGCGCCCCGCGGATCCCCTTGCCGAAGCGGTCCGTCGTTCGTCCCACCAGGGCGATCGGCCACGCCGTCGCGAGCCCCAGGATCAGCTTGCCAAGCGCCGCTAGCCCGTAACCCGCGACCACGAACGGTTTGCGTACGCCCGCCTGGTCGGCCCAGCGGCCGGTGACGAGTTTCGTCAGGTTGGCCGTGCCTTCGGCCACGCCTTCGACGACGCCAACCGCCAGGGCGGGCGCGCCGAGCGTCCCCGTGATGAACAACGGGACAATTGGGTACACCATCTCGCCCGAGACGTCCGCAAAAAACGAGACCAGGCTGAGGATCCACACGGGCCGTGTGATGCCGCGGACGTGAAACCAGCGCGGTGCAGCAGTTTCCGCCGCGGTTAGCGGCGCTCCTTTCGTCACAGGCGCTCCTTCAGCCAATCTCGTGCGACGCGAATCACGTCGGGCCCGATTTCGAAGTGCCCGCCCGGCAGCCAGCTGATCTCTTTTGGCCCCGGCAGCGCGTTGTAGAGTGCCTCCGTCGCGGCCCGCGGGATCAGCTCGTCCTGAAGCTTGCCCACGACCTTGACCGCGACGCCCGCCAGCGCCGGCACGTCCGTGTCGGGGCCGTCCACGTTCCCGGCGAGCCCGCCTTCACCCACGAGGCAGAACACTGCCGCCTTGAAGCGGCCGTCGCGCGCGACAGCCGGCAGCCCAATCATGCTGCCCAGCGAGTAACCGACGAAGCCCAGGCGGCTGAGGTCGACCGCATACTCCGCCGCGATCGCGTCGATCGTCGCGGTCAGCTCGCGCGCGAACTGCGAGCGGATCTCCGGAAAACGGTCTCGATCCCGGAAGAGGCGCATCGGGTCGTGCTCCCGGCGATCGCCGTGCAGCGGTGCGTCGATGCCGGCGCAGGCCCAGCCGCGCCGGGCCCAGTCCATGGCAACGTCGCGCACGAAGTAGTCGTCGCAGCTCCCCATCCCGGGGTGCTGGAGAAAGACCAGCGGCAGCGGCGCCGGCGGGTCCGTCGGCAGCACGAGCAGGCCCGGTACGTATTCGCCATCGACGTCGAGCCCGAAGTGGATCTCGCGCAGATCCTCGATGAGTTGCTCGCGTGTCTGGAGGGCCGGCGGCATGGCGGCAGACTACTCGCTTCCCGGGCGGCCCGCGGATTCGGAGGGTTGGGTTTCGAGCGCGCGCGCCTGTTCCGTGATCATTGTCGCCCTCGCGGGGATGTCCTTGCGGATGAGGCAATGCGCGCCGACCGTTGCTTCCTCCCCGACGGTCACGCCGTGCAAGATGGTCACCATGGTCCCGAAGTAGCTGCCGTTCCCGATGTCGATCGTCCCCTGCTTGCGCGGCCTCCGCTCGCTGAGCGGGCCGGGGCCCACGTCGAAGCTCGTGATCAGGTTCGAGCGCATCCCGATCGAGACGAAGTCCCCGATCGTCACGCGATCGGCGAGGTCGATCAGCACGTCCGTGCCAACGTAAACGTCGTGCCCGATGGTCAGATTCGAAAAATCACGGTCCGCGTTCATGATGTGGAGCGGGCCGAAGATCGTGGTTGCCGGCCCAACGGTGGCTCCGTACTCGCGCAGGATGGCCGAGCAGTCGATCGTCCTGCGCAGCTCCATGGCGATGCCTTCGATCCCGTAGCGAATGTAGACGATCCGGCGGCGCCAGCGGCCGAGTGCGTCCAGCACCGGTTTTGCCGGCACGAGCCAGGGACGCAGCGCCGCGCGAAGCCGGGCGATGTTCAACGGTCTAGTTGCTGTTCGCGGCGCAGGCGCAGGCTCCGCCGCCGCAGCATCCTCCGCCGGCCATGGCTGCCGGCAGCTCGTCGGCAGCGCCTCCGCGGCTCATCGCGAACGCCGAGAGCGTACGCTCGGCGCGGTGTCCCTTCGCGCAGGCGGTTGCCACGGCCGCGTCCGACATGGAGCGCCGCCGCTCAAACTTCTCACGGCAGGTGGGGCAGTAGTACTCGTAGATGGCCATGGCTGAAGTATAGCCGACGGCCCCTCTGCGCGAGCGTCAGGCGGCGCGCCACCAGCGCCGCTTCTTCCGGTCGCCCCCGGCCTTCTCGGCTGCCGGTTCGCCGTCGTCCTGTTCGGCGACGCGCGGCTTCGGCGTCTCGGCGGCGGTAGTTGCCGTCGCGACTGGTTCCCAGGCCGGCGCCACCATGGGCCGCACGAGCGGCGGCTCGACGCCCAGCGGCGGGATCGGCTTCTCCTCGAACGCGCTCAGATCGAGCGCCTGCGCGGTGACCGGCGCCAGCGGCGACGGCTCGGTCTCTGGGATTTCGATCAGCGTCCCGGCCAGGATCGAACGCGTGACAGCGTTGCCCGGCTCGACCCACTGGTGTTCGGGACCGTCGTGCCGCGCGAGGGAGTCCAAGGCACGCCGCAACCATGCGAGAACAGTCGCCATAAGGTCTAGACGATAACTCGCACGTCCACGGTATGGCAACTTTGTGTCAGGGTGTTCCCGCGGCCGCGCGCGAGAGAAACGCAAGGACCACGT
>JAKALX010000044.1 GCA_021823905.1 Chloroflexota bacterium
GCCGCGACGCTGGGACGGACGCAGTTGCGGCGCATCGAAGAGTTCATCGAGGGTCGCACGCGGGTCGCCCAGCGCTACTTTGCCAACCTGCGAGACGAAGAGCGGCTCATCCTCCCGCACTTCGACGAGGCCAACCGCCAGCCCTGGCACCTCTTCATGGTCCGCGTGAAGAACGAGGAATCCC
The DNA here is from genome assembly GCA_021823905.1 of Chloroflexota bacterium. Lineage (GTDB taxonomy): Bacteria > Chloroflexota > Dehalococcoidia > Tepidiformales > Tepidiformaceae > JAKALX01. Next base: position 185 of record JAKALX010000044.1, read on the forward strand.
CGGTTCAGCGCGACGACGTGATCCGCCAGCTCAACGAGCGCGGGATCGGCACCTCGGTGCACTTCATCCCGCTGCATTTCTTCACCGCCTACCGCGCGCTGGGCCGCTGGAACGAGGGCGACTTCCCCGTCGCCGAGCGCATCTTCGCGGGCGCCATCAGCCTGCCGCTCTTCCCCAGCATGACCGACGCCGAGGTCGACGAGGTCTGCCAGGCGCTGCGGGAAATCCTGCACCCGTGAACTTGCCCCGGTGGCCGCGGGGTAGGGGCTCTCCGTGCCCTCTTCCCCGAAACGTTCAGGTTCGCGCCGGGAAGATCGCGAACGTCCCCAGCGCCTTCGCGACCAGCCGTTCGCCGTTGCGCACCTCTGACTCGAGCACCGCGACGCGCCGTCCCTTGTTGATGACGCGCGTCTCGCACTCAAGCTCGCCGCCGGGCACCCCGGCCATGTAGACGATCTTGATCTCGATCGTGGCACACGACTCCTCCGGCTCGAGGAGCGAGTAAACGGCCGCGCCCATCCCCTGGTCGGCCATGGCGTAAATGACGGCGCCATGCGCCACCCCATGCGGATTGAGGTGGATGGCAGAGACGGAAAGCCGGCAGCGGCTCGTCCCCGTTCCACGCTCGGTCATCTCGAGGGCGATCAGCTTGCCGAAACCTTCGTCCGGTGCAGGCGGCCTTGGCATCGCGCGGAGTCTAGGGATCAGGCCAGCCACGTGGCAACCAGGACGACCGCGCGAGCCTACGCGCCGCCGTCTCTGCCGCGCTGCTCTTCGAGCACCCCGCCAGGTCGCCCGCCAGCATCTTCCCGACCGCCAGTCGCAGCCCAGGGAAGACGCGGCTCTCGATCACCCCGCGCTCGTCCGGCTCAATGCGCGCGTAGCGGCCGTCCTTGAGTTCGAACCAGTCGATCGCTCCGTCGTATACCCGCCAGACGATGTACTCCTGTACGCCAGCCCGCCGGTAGACCTCCATCTTCGAGTGCAGATCGTAGGAGGCCGTTGTGTTCGAGATCTCCGCAACAAGCTCGGGCCCCGATTCGAGGTAGCCTTCCTCGCTCAGGATGGCCGTGCCATCGACTCGCCGCAGGTAGAGGTCCGGCTGCACCATCGTCCGAGGCCTCCGGCGCATGCTCGTGTTGTCGCCTCCGACGACCCCCGGATGAGCCGCGCGGTAGACTCCGAGCCATGCGGCCATGTCCAGATGCGGCTCGCCATGGTGACTGCTTACCGGTGACGCCACGAATACCACTCCATCGATGAGCTCCGCCTTCTTGATCTCCGGGTGCGCTTCGTAGCGCCGCTCGAACTCGGCGAGCGTGAGCCGGTCGCCCGATTCCAGCGGCTCCGGCGCGGTGCGTAAGCGGGGAACTGCAACCACCCTCTCGCCTCCCTAACGTGCCTGCCGCTGCTCTTCGAGAACGCCCGCCAGGTCGCCCGCCAGCATCTTCCCGACCGCCAGCCGCAGCCCGGGGAAGACGCGGCTCTCGATCACCCCGTGCTCGTCCGGCTCAATGCGCGCGTAGCGGCCGTCCTTCAGTTCAAACCAGTCGATCGCCCCGTCGTATACCCGCCAGACGATGTACTCCTGCACCCCGGTCCGGCGGTAGACGTTCATCTTGTCGTGGAGGTCGTACGACACCGTGCTCCCGGCGATTTCGACAACGAGCTCCGGGGCGCGATCAACGTAACCACGCTCATCAGCTTCGCCCGGCCGGAGTCGCAGCACCGCAACATCGGGCTGCACTTCGTTGTCGGCATCCAGGCGCACGGTCACGCCCGGGAACATCTCGACTCCAGGGTGGTCGTCGAGAAACCGACCGATCCAGCGCTGGATGCTCCCGGCAGCGCGACTGTGTGACTTTCCCATTGGTGATGGCACGTACACGACTCCTTCGATGAGCTCCGCTCGCCGGATCTCAGGATGCTGTTCGTAGCGCGCGTGGAACTCCGCCCGGGTCAGCCGGTCTCCGTTTTCGAGTGGCAGGATCGACGATGCGACGGTCGTCACGGCGTTCTCCTCTCTGGCAATTCTACCATCGCGCGGGAACCTCCCGGCCCCGAAATTCGCCCCACGCCAGGCGCTACGGTAGAATCGCCGACGCACACTTCCCCACCCGTCCAATTCCGGAGAACCGATGAACACAATCGAATTCCTGCAGATCTCGTCGGCCGTTGTCCCCGACCGGGAGGCGCTCGTCGAGTTCGGCGGAAGCAACAAGCGCATCACCTACATGGAGATGCTTCCGCTCGTGACGAAGCTGGCGAACGCCCTCCAGGGGCTCGGCATCGAGAAGGGCCAGAAGGTCGCCGTCATGTCGGTGAACAGCGCCGACTACGTGCTCTCCTACTACGCCTGCGCCATGCTCGGCGTGACCTTCGTGCCCCTCAACTACCGCGCCAAGGACGAAGAGCTCACCCACATGCTCAACGTCTCCCAGTGCCAGGCGCTCTTCGTCTCGGACCGCTACCTCGACCTCGTCGACCGCATCCGGCCGACGCTGACCCACACGCAGCACTTCATCGCCTACAGTGGCCGCCAGGACAGCTACGTCGACTACGAACAGCTCATCGCCAACGCCTCGGAAGACGACATCTGGGTCGAGGTCGAAGACCACGATCCGACGATCATCATCTTCACGAGCGGCACGACGGCGCTGCCCAAGGGCGTCATGCTCGCCTACAAAGACATGACCGCCTACGTCATGAACCAGCCGCCGGCCGACCCGGAGATCCACGACAAGCTCCTGGTCTCGGCGCCGTTCTTCCACGTCGCGGGCGCCACCGCGATGATGCTCGCGATCTGGAGCGGCCGGACGCTCGTCATCCTGCCGTCGTTTACGCCCGAAGCCTGGCTCCAGGCGGTCGAGCAGGAGAAAGCGTCGTTTGCGTTCGTCGTGCCAACGATGCTCAAGCGCATCATGGAAGTGCCGGACTTCGACAAATACGACATCTCGAGCATGAAAAGCATCACCTACGGCGCCGCGCCGATGCCGTACGAGGTCGTCCGGCGGGCGTGCGACGTCTTCCCGCCGAAGGGCATCGGCCTGGTCAACGCCTACGGCCAGACCGAATCGACCGCGACGCTGACCTTCCTCGGGGCCGAGGACCACGACCTGAGCGAGGACACGGCCATCAAGGAGCAGCGCCTTCGCTCAGTTGGGCGCCCGATGCCGGACGTTGAGCTCGGGATCATGGACGAGCGCAACACCCTCCTTCCGCCGGGCCAGGAGGGCGAGATCTGCGTCCGTTCGGACCGCGTGATGAAGGGCTATTACAAGCAGGAAGACGCGACGAGCACGGCGATCATCGACGGCTGGCTGCATACCGGCGATGTCGGCAAGATCGACGAAGGCGGCTACCTGTTCATCACCGGCCGCAAGAAGGACCTGATCATCCGCGGCGGCGAGAACATCTCCCCCGGCGAGATCGAGAACGTGCTCGAGGACCACCCGAAGGTCGAAGAGGCGGCGGTTATCGGCGTGCCCGACCCCGAGTGGGGCGAGGTCGTGAAGGCGATCGTCGTGCCGCGCGAGGGCGAGACCGTGACGCAGGACGAGCTCACGGCGTACTGCAAGAGCCGCCTGGCCTCGTTCAAGGCGCCGACCTACTACTCGATCGTCGCCGAGCTGCCGCGCAACGCCATGGGCAAGGTGCTGAAGACGGACCTGCGCAAGAGCTACGGCACGGCGACGAACGAGCGGGTGGAGGCGTAAGGCGCAACGTGCAAGCGCGTCCGGTAGCCGTGGGCCACTGTGCCCGCAGCGAACCGCACGGAACGTCATCAATGGCGCCGGCGGAACATCGGTTCGCGGATCCTGGTGCCGGTGCGGAGAGCGCACCGGCCCGCCCCCAATAACTCCCGCCACGCGCAGGCTTGGCTAGCTCTGGCGAGGTTCGGGCGACTCCGCGAGCAGTTGCCGCTGCTGGGCAAGCTGACACTCGAACAGCGCTCGGGCCCCGTCAAGGACAACGAACACCGCCGCGTCGGCCACGGAGTACGACACGTTGGCGCCCTCGCGTTGCGCCACGACAAGACTGCGCGCGCGCAGGACCGCGAGATGTTGCGACAGGTTAGAGGACTCGACCCCGACCCTGCGCTGAAGCTCTGAAACAGTCAGGCTGCCGGCCGTGCGCAGCTCTTCGAGGATGTGAATCCTGGTCGGGCTGGCGAGACTCCGAAACAAATCCGCCTTGAACTCGCGCAGGTTCCGTGCCATCGGCCGTCCCCCTCACATTGCCTGCAAGATTTCTAATTTCTAGAATATTAGCATCTTCTCAGATGTGCAGGCTACGTTCCCGTGGAGCAACTGACCGCCGTCGCGCTCGTCACCCTGCTCGCCGCCAGTGCTGTTGAATTGAGTGGCGCGCTGCCACGGTTGCGCGCGGGCTACTGGCTCTCGGCAGCCGCCGCTCTCGCCGCCCTCGCCGGCTTCGTCTGGCTCCTCGCCGCCGGCGGGACCGTGGCTTTCGACCTGTGGTCGCCGGCGCCGTCGCTCGACCTGCGGTGGCACATGGACGGTTTGGGTGCGTTCCTCGGCGCGGTGGTGGCGCTGGTCGCGGTCTTCTCGTCGGTGTTTGCCGTCCGCTATTCGCATCCGCGGCGGCTGGATGACGCCGTCTACCCACTCTTCCTGCTGAGCATGATCGGCGTCGCCGGAGCCGGGAACGTCTTCAGCTTCTTCCTCATGTGGGAGCTCATGGCGTTGACGAGCTTCCTGCTCGTCCTTGGCGACGGGAGGTCGCACACGCAACGTGTCGCCGCCCTGCTCTACCTCGGGATGACCCACGTGGCCACCGTCCTCGCCATGACGTCGCTGCTGCTGCTGGCCCACGCCGCGGGGAGCCAGGAGTTCGGCGTTATGGGCTCTTCGGCGGCGGCTCCCGGCGCCCGGACCTCGCTCGCGATGATGCTCGCGCTGGCCGGCTTCGGAACCAAGGCGGGCCTTGTGCCGCTGCACATCTGGCTGCCACGCGCTCACCCGGTCGCGCCGTCTCACGTCTCGGCGCTGATGTCGGCCGCGATGGTGAGCACGGGAATCTACGGGATCACCCGTGTCGGGTTCGATCTCCTCGGACCCGGCGAGGCCTGGTGGGGCATCGCGCTCATGGTCGTCGGTGCGATTACGGCGACGCTTGGAATTCTTTATGCGCTGATGGAGCGCGACATGAAACGCGGGCTGGCCTACAGCACGGTGGAGAACATGGGCATTGTCACCCTCGCCCTCGGCGTCGCGCTCTCGTTCCGCGCGGCGGGGGCTGACGGGCCAGCGGCGGCGGCGCTCATGGCCGGCCTCGTCCACACCGTGAACCACTCGCTCCTCAAGAGCCTGCTCTTCCTCGGCGCGGGGGCGGTCCAGCACGGCGCTCACTCGCTCGACCTCGACCGGCTCGGCGGGCTCATCCGGGCCATGCCCCTGACCGGGGCAGCGATGCTCGTCGGCGCGCTCGGCCTGGCGTCCGTGCCGCCGCTGAACGGCTTCGTGGGAGAATGGATGCTGGCGCGAAGCCTCCTCTCGCTCGCGGGGAGCGACGCCAGCGTTGTCACCGGGCTGGTGGCCGCGGGTGCGCTCGCGTTACTTGCGCTGACCGCCGGTCTTGCGCTCGCGTGCTTCGTTCGCCTTTTCGGGATGGCGTTCCTCGGCGTGGCACGGTCGGTCGAAACGCGGCCGGTTCGAGAGGCGCCCACGTTGATGACGCTGCCTCTGCTTGGGCTCGCGCTACTCTCGCTGGCCGCCGGCGCCGGAGCACCTGGCCTCGTGCGCCTGTTGCGCGGCGTGCCGGAGGCGCTCCTCAGCTCACGCGGGGCGAGCCTTGAGGACGCCCACCGCGTCGCACTGTCCGGTGGTGGCAGCTTCTCACCGCTTGTCGTCGCTCTTGCCCTGCTGGTGCTGGCGCCCCTGCCATGGATCCTGCTGCGGCTGTCGTTCGGCGCAACGAGCCGGAAGCGCGCCCCGGTCTGGACAACCGGCGGCAGCTTCGCACCAACCATGCAGTATTCCGCAACATCGATGTCGAAGCCGCTCCGCCTCTTCTTCAAGCGCGTGTTGCTGCCGGAGCGCCAGGTCACGGTCGAGTACCACGGCTCGTCGCCATTGCTTCGCCGCGTCCATTACGCCGGACGTGTGCCCGCGGTGGTTGAAGAACGCGTTTACCTGCCCATGCATTCCCTGGCGATCTGGTCCGCCCGGCGGATCCGTGCACTCCAGAACGGGAGCGTCGAGTTTTACCTGCTCTACGTCTTCATCGCGCTCGCCGCCCTGCTGGCGGTGGCGCGATGAACGACGCGGCTGCCTCGGTCCTGCTTGGCGCAGCGCAGTTGTTGTTCCTCGTCGCGGCGTCGCCGCTGCTTCAGGGGGCGATCCGCAAGCTGAAGGCACGGCTCCAGTCGCGCCAGGGGCCTCCGCTCCTTCAGAGCTACCATGACCTCGCCAAGCTGTTCTCGCGCTCCGAAATGGTTTCCGCGACGGCCTCCGTTTTCCAGCTGGCGGCGCCGTGGGTGGTGCTGGGTGCAACGCTGGCCGCGGCGCTGTACGTCCCGATGTTCGCGGCAACGACGCCACTGACGCGCGACGGCGACCTGCTCGTTGTGATCGGGCTGTTCGCGCTGGCCCGCGCGGCTCTGACACTCGGCGCGCTCGACAGCGGCAGCACGTTCGGGCACATGGGAAGCAGCCGCGAACTCGCCGTGGGCGCCCTCGTCGAACCAGCGCTCATACTCGGGCTTGGTTCGCTCGCGCTCGCCACGGGAACAACCCGCCTGGGAGAGATCGTGGCCGCCGGCGCCCACGACGGCCTTGGGTTCTTCAATCTTCCGTGGGCGTTGGCGCTTCTAGCCCTCGCTGTCGTCACCCTCGCCGAGACCGGCCGCATCCCCGTCGATAACCCCGACACGCACCTCGAGGTCACGATGATCCACGAGGCGATGCTCCTGGAGCACTCGGGCAGGAGCCTTGGCGTCCTCCACCTGGCTGCCATGACCAAGCAACTCCTCCTCGCCTGCCTTATCGCCAACCTCTTCTTCCCAACCGGCCTGAGAGCGGACCCCGGCCTCGCCTCGTATCTCACTGGCGCGGCCTTGCTGGTCGTGAAGGTTTCGGTCGTTGGCGTCGCCCTCGCCGTCGTCGAATCGATCTACGCGAAGATGCGGTTGTACGAGCTGCCCGACCTCATCGGCTCTGCCTCTCTGGCGGGTCTCGTCGCCATGGCAATCACGGTGTGGCAGCGATGACCAGCGACGTTGGAGGGACGATTAACGCGCTCGCGGTGGGCATGGTCGTGGTCGGTATCGCGCTCTCCTCGGCACGTTGGACGCGTCACGCCGTCGCTCTGGTTGCGTTTCAATCGCTCTTGCTCGGCCTCGTCGGTCTCGTGATGGCCTTCCACACCCAGCGGGCGCACCTGTTCGTTGGCGCCGCGCTGGTGCTGGCCGTGAAAGCGGTCTGCCTGCCTGCGCTTATCGCCATGCTGGTAAGGAAGGCTCGCGCTTCCGGCGAGATGCCTTCGGCGGTGCCGCGCAGCGTCGGGATCGCGCTTGCGGCTCTTGTCAGTCTCGTTGTCATCGAGACATTCAGCGGCCAGCCGTTCACGACGCCCGTCGGCGCCACACGTGCATTGCCGGCGGCCCTCGCCCTCATTCTCCTCGGGCTCCAGACGATGATGACCCGGCACCACGTGATCGCCCAGATCACCGGCTTCCTCGTCATCGAGAACGGGATGGCGCTGGCGGCGCTCACGGCAACCTACGGCATGCCTCTCGTCATCGAGTTCGGCGTCCTGCTCGACCTGCTCCTCGCGGTCATTGTCGCGTTCGTTTATTCGCGCCGAATCCAGGAGGAGCACGGGGATCTCGTCACCAGGGTGCTGCGGGAGTTGCGCGGATGAGCCTGCTCGAAGCGTGCCTGGCAATCATGGCGGTGTCCCTCATCGGGGCCGCGGTGTTGACGCTTCTCCTGCCGTTCGGGAGGCGAACCTGGGCCGTCGCCGCTGTCGCCAGCGCTGTCGCCATGACCGCGATGGTCGTAGTCACTGTCACCGTCAGCCGCGATGGGCCGTCGCCGGCGTTCGCAAGCTGGGTCTACGCCGACGCGCTCGGGGTCGTCGTCGCAAACCTCGTCGGAATCGTTGGATTCCTGGCGGTCGTGAACTCGCTGCCTTATGTCGAACACGAGCTGCTCCACCGCGAACTGGACGAAGCGCGCGCGCGGCGCTACTACGCGCTCGTCCTCACGTTCCTGGCGACGATGTTCGCGGTTCCACTGCTCAACAATCTCGGCGCGATGTGGATCGCGATCGAAGCCACGACCATCGTTTCCGCGCTCCTCGTCAGCATCCATCGCGACCGGGCGGGGCTCGAGGCTGCCTGGAAGTACCTGATCATCGGATCAGTCGGCATCGCCTTCGCACTCTTCGGCACGATGATGACGTTCTATGCCGCCGCGCCGATCCTCGGGGATTCGGGAAGCGCGCTCAATTGGACCGCGCTTCGCGGCGTCGGGAGCCAGCTCAACCCGCAGGTGATGCGACTCGCGTTCGCATTCGTGCTGGTGGGTTACGGAACCAAAGCCGGGCTTGCGCCGATGCACACCTGGCTCCCCGACGCCCACAGCCAGGCGCCATCGCCGGTCTCGGGGCTGCTCTCGGGCGTGCTCTTGAAGTGCGCGCTGGTCGGATTGTTCCGATTCGGTGTGCTTACCGACCTGTCCGTGGGCGGCTCGTTTCGCGACGGGGTGCTCATCACATTCGGGCTCTTGAGCCTCGGCGTCGCGGTCCCGTTCATCGTCGTCCAGGGCGACCTGAAGCGGATGCTGGCGTACCACAGCGTCGAGCACATGGGCATCATCGTCCTCGCCGCCGGTATCGGTGGAACCGTCGCCGGCTACGCCGCGATTCTGCATCTCATCGCGCACTCGCTCACGAAATCGAGCCTTTTCTTTTCCGGCGGCTCGATTGCGCAAGCGTTCGGCACACGACGCCTGCACCGCCTCCGGGGGCTGCTGCGCACCGCCCCTGGCGCCGCCACGGTCCTGCTGGTCGGGGTCTTCGGGCTTGCGGGGCTCCCGCCATTCGCGATGTTCGTTTCCGAATTCGGTCTCGTGAGTGGCGCCTTTGGTGAGGGGCGAGCACTCGTCGGTGTCGTGGGCCTCTTTCTCGCCGCGCTTGCGGGGGTCGCACTTCTGTACCACGCGATCGAAGCCGCACACGGGACGCCGCGGGGGCGGCGCCAACCCACTCCCATCTCGAGGATCGCCATCCTCACCGCCGTTCTTCCCCTGGTCCTGGCCACGTGGGTGGCATTCGCCCCTCCGGCGCCCGTCCGGCACCTGCTTCGCGACGCCGCCGCTGTGATGGAGGGTTGAGGTGAACGCCCAGACCAAGGTGCTGCTCAGCGAATGCCCGGTCGCCTTTGAATTGGAGCCAACGCCGGCGCCGAACGAGACGCTCGTTCGCTGTGACCCGGCCAGCCTCGCCAGCATGGCCACGTATTGCGTCTCCCGAGGCGCGATGCTGGCCACGGCAACCGGCCTCGACCTCCATCCCCTTGACGGCGGCTTCGCCGTCGAGTTCGTCTTTTCGCTCCCGGCGTTCGACGAGTTCGTTCGCGTCCGCGCCGATCTTGGCGCCGCGACGACCTACCCGGCACTGACGCCAGCCGTCCCGGCCGCGCAATGGCATGAACGAGAGCTGAAGGACCTCTTCGGCATCGACCCGGTCGGACACCCGGATCCGCGCCGGCTGGTACTCCACGAGTCGTTCCCTCACGGCTACCACCCGCTGCGGAAGAACGTCGATCCCGAGACCCGGCCGGCCATCGACCGGCGCCGCTTCGACCACTTCGAAGTCCACGGCGAGGGCGTCTACGAGTATCCCGTGGGCCCAATCCATGCAGGCATCATCGAGCCGGGGCACTTCCGCTTTTCGAACATCGGAGACCTGGTGCTGTTCCTCGATGCGCGCCTGTTCTACACGCACCGTGGCATAGAGAAAATCGTCGAGGGCAAGACGCCGGAGGCCGCGCTCTTCACGGTCGAGCGCACCTGCGGTGTGTGCACCGTCTCGCACGGCGTCGCCTTTTCGTCTGCCGTCGAACGTGCCGCCGGGATACGGGTGCCCGCACGCGCGGCCTGGCTGCGGACGCTCCTCCTCGAGCTCGAACGTCTCTACAACCATGTCGGCGACGTTGGCAACATTTGCGCGGGCGCCGGACTCCACGCGGGCGTCTCCCGGGGCGCGATCCTCAAAGAGCGGCTGCAACGCCTCAACGAGGCGCTGACGGGTCACCGCTTCCTGATGGGCGTCGTCGGCATCGGCGGCTTGCGTGCCGATCTCGACAGCGCCGCGCTGCTCGACCTGAGCCGCTCGCTGGCGGGGGTCGCGGCCGACTTCACGGCCTACGCCGAGATGCTCCTGGGAACCGACAGCCTGATCCACCGGCTCCAGGGCCCCGGCCACCTTGGCGGCGACATCGTGCGGGCGCTCGGCGGCACCGGCGTCACCGCGCGAGCGTCCGGTGTGGCCAGCGACTGGCGGATCGACCATCCTCACGCCGCCTATGGAACGCTGGCGCCGCGTCGCGTGGTGGAGACATCGGGGGACGTCTTCGCACGTACGATGGTTCGGATCAGAGAGGCCGCGGAATCGTTCCGCCTCGTGGGTGCGATCCTGGACGGCCTCCCCGGCGGGCCCGTCCGCGGGGAAGCCGGCGCTCCGCCGCCATTCGCGTCCGCGCTCGGCTACGCCGAGAGTCCGCGCGGGAGCAACGTCCACTGGGTGATGCTCGACGGCGAAGGCCGAATTTACCGCGCCCACATTCGGTCGGCTGCCTACGCGAACTGGCCACTGGTCGCCCGCGCGGTTCCCGGCAACGTCATGCCCGACTTTCCGCTCATCAACAAGAGCTTCGAGCTCTGCTACGCCTGTTGTGACCGGTGAGGGACTGAAATGGGATTCGTCGATCTTGCACTGAGACCGCTGTTCCGCCGGCGAGCGACCGTCGGCTATCCGGCAAATCCAGCCGATTCGGTGACGACGAAGCGGACGCCACGTTTCCTGCCAGAACGGTGCGCCGACGAGCGAGCCTGCGCCGCCATCTGCCCGACGGCGGCCATCACGATCGAGCCGGCAGGCGACGCGGGCCGCCGCTGGTCGCTCGACTACGGGAAGTGCGTGTTCTGTGGCGAGTGCGTTCGCGTATGTCCGTCGCTGGCGATTGCCGGCACGGGAGACTTTGAGCTCGCCGCAAGCAGCCGATCCGGTGTGGTCTCAACCTTTGTGCTCGGGGCTTCGAAGGGTGACTGACGACACAACCGCGGTCGAATTGGAGTCGAGAATCAGGCGCCGCTTCCGCCGGTCGCTGCACATCAGGCACCTCGATTCTGGCTCCTGCAACGGTTGCGACTGGGAACTGAACGCCCTCCTGAGCCCCTACTACGACGTGCAGCGGCTTGGCATCGACTTCGTCGCTTCGCCGCGCCACGCCGACCTTCTGCTGGTCACCGGGGTGATGACTCGGAACCTGGCGGACGCCGCCATCAAGACCTACGAAGCGATGCCCGAGCCGCGGCTGGTTGTTGCAGTTGGAGCCTGCGCGGTTGGCGGCGGCGTGTTCGCCAGCAGCTATGCGGCCTACGGCTCCGCCGAGGCGTTGCTCCCGGTCGACGTCTTCATTCCAGGCTGCCCGCCGCGTCCAGAGGCGATCATCCATGGCCTGCTGATGGCCGTCGGGCGGCTCTGACCCCCCTCGCAGGCGGCTACGCAGCGGCGGGCGAGACCGTGACCCGGCAGCCGAGATGTTCGAGTACGACGACGCGTAGCCGAGAATCTGGCCGGCCTCGTAACGAGCCATGCGGAAAGCCCGGCGCGGCGATCATCAGCGCCTTGCGCGGCGGCTTCCGCCAGGAGACCGCGCGTTGGAACGTGCGCGACGGTTGTCCGTGGCAGAGTCTGCCTTGTGCGGAGTATCCTCTGCCGGTCATCTGGCGACTGCCGCGGCCGCTCAGGGGGTGTGCGCTTGAAGTTCGGGTTGCTCGAGGTCACGGCGCCGGACGGGCGGGTGCGCGAGGTCCCAATCGACCTGCCATCGCTTCTGGTCGGACGAAGCGACGACAACGGGGTTGTACTCGACGACGTGTCGGTCGCGCGCCGGCACGCGCGAATAGTGATCGAATCGGGCAATCTCCTCGTCGAGGACCTCGGATCGGCCAACGGGACCTTCATCGACGGCCACCGCATCCCCCCGCATAGCCCGAATCTCGTCGAGCCCAACCAGACTCTTCGCTTCGGCAATGTCGAGGCTCGGTTCGTGCCGCCGGTCAGCGCCGGCGCCCAGCCGGAGGCCGGCGGGCCGCCGGTTCCGCCCGTTGCGGCCGCGGTGGTCCCGCCTCTCGTCGCGGCCGCGGCTGCGTTTACCCCGACGCCGGCAGCGGGCCGGGAGCCACCCGTGGGCGCCGCCTCGTCTGCTCTCCGGCTTTCCGTGAGCACGTCCGCCGGCGAGGTTGCGGCGGGCGATCTGTTCTACGCCACCGCCACCGTCCAGAACCGCGGCCACATCGTCGAACAAGTGCGCGTCGAGATCCCCGACCTCCCGCCGGAATGGGTGACGCTAAACACCCGCATGCTGGCGCTCCTGCCAGGCGACAAGGAAGACATCACCATCGTGGTTCGGCCGCCGCGCCGCCCCGATGCGACGGCCGGCGCGCACAACTTCACCGTGCTGGCCACGGCAAGCCAGCAAGGCGAACAGGCCACCGCGACCGCTACGTTTTCCATCCTTCCCTTCGAAGCGGTGACGGTGGGCTTGCAGCCGGTGCAGGCGCAGCGCGACTTCCGGCTCGTCGCCAGGAACGACGGGAATGCGCCCGCAAACTTCGCACTCAAGGGAGTCGACGACGAAGGAGCCTTCGATTACGACTTCGAGTCAACCGTCATTCAGGTTCCCCCGGGGGAGGAGCGTTCCGTCCCGGTTCGGGTGCGCGCGCCGGGGGTGAAGCTCTTCGGCCAGCGCCAGGTTCGGCCGTTCAAGCTCGTGGCAAGTCCGGGCGCCGGGGGCGCCCCGATCGAGGCGGCCGGCCAGCTCGCAATAGCCCCACCGCTCGAACGGCTCAGGCGGCCGGCGATGCTGCTCCTTGGAGTTGCGGCCCTCGGCGCGATCGCGGCCGTCGCCTTCGTGTTCTGGCCCGGCGGCGACAAGAAGCCACCCGCGAAGAGCGAGACACCGGCACCAGTCTCGACAGTCGTCGCCGACGCCGAAGCGCGTTTCGAAGGGGTCCATCTCTGCGGGCCCGGACAGCAGGGCGCCGCCACCGCGACAGTCGCGGCGACGGTGTCGGCCGCGGTGCGCCGTGCGGTCGCGGCGACCCTGACGGGGGCGGCGGATCCCACCGCGCCGTTCTTCGCCCAGAACGACCCGCGCTGGGCAAGAGACGAGTACGCAAAGGCAAAAGACGAGGAGTTTCGCGCTCAGAACCAATGCGGCTCAACGATCGAGCAGTGCGGCTGCGCCATGACCTCGGTCGCCACGGTGCTGACGCTCTACCAGCTTCTCACGATGCCCGATGGCACGAGCCTGAACGCGAAGACACTTAACGACTGGTTCAATCGCGACGCCACCCGCACGAGCCGCGGTTGGGTCAGCCGCGGCTACATCTACGGCGACGTCGTCTGGGCGGCCGCGAACTCCCTTTCGGCCGAGATGGCGAAGGCGTTCCCAGGCGTCCGGACCGTCCGCTTCGTTACGACAGGCTCCGGCTCGGAGGCGCAGATCCGGTCCGAGCTGGCGGCTGGCCGGCCGATCATTCTCGAGGTCCCGGGCCACTGGATCGCCGCCGTCGGCATCGATCCAGCGACGAACCAGATCCTCATCAACGACCCGTACTACGCGAACCGCCAGACGCTCGACGCGTACAAGGGGAAGGTGTTGAGCAGCGTGCTCTTCGAGCCGAGCGATGATCTCAGCGCGGTGGTCGTGACGGTCCCCAGCAACCTCCGCGTGCGCATCACCGACTCCAACGGCCGTGTGGTCGGAACACTCGACGGCAAGACTCCCCAGGACGCGCGGAAGAGCGCGCTCACCGGGATCACCGGATCGTCCTATTCGTTCCGCGCCGCCTGGCGCGACCCCACGTGCATCGAGAGCGCCCCACCACCGGACGCCGGCACGAACCAGATCATGCTGCCCCGGCCCGCGAACGGCAGCTACCGCGTCGAAGTGATCGACCCCAACGGAGGCTCGACCACCGTGGCGATCCACACGTTCGACAAGGACGGCACGGAAACGGTGAAGACGCAGGACAGCCAGGGCAAGATCGACATGGGCATCGACGTCCAGATGGGCGGCGCGACTCCCACTCCTGGCACCCCCACGCCGACCCCCACGGCGACGCCGACACCAAAGCCGGGCGTGACTCCCCCGACTGCGACGAACACACCGACGCCGACCCTTACCCCAACGCCAACCACGGAACCCACCGTGACGCCGACGCGGGGCCCGAGCCCGCCGCTGTCGGCTACTGCGGGCTGCCAGCCGGCCATCGCCAGGAGGTCCGTCAGCACCAACCTGTGGACGGTCACCGGAGTGTTCGTCGC